>CAJUIH010000024.1 GCA_910586045.1 uncultured Eubacterium sp. | reverse complement strand
CGTTTATCTCGCTGGGGAATAAGATCGGGATGGCAATCGGGACTTCTGTCCTGGCGGGGGTTTTATATTTTTACCGCCTGAACAGGAAAGCTTATAATAAAATCGTGCAGGAAATCCAGGAAAGAAAGGAGAGTGGGAAACATGTATGATGTAGTTGCATTAGGGGAGCTGTTGGTTGACTTTATTCAAAAAGGCAGCAGCCAGAATGGGAAAAATCCATTGTTTGAAGTAAATCCGGGAGGCGCGCCCTGCAATGTGCTGGCGATGCTGGCACGGCTTGGCTATCAGACCGCTTTTATCGGAAAAGTGGGGGATGATTCTTTTGGGAGGATGTTAGGGGAAGCAATCCAGGAAACAGGGATTTCAGCAGAAGGGCTGGTGTATGACGCAAGCGTAAATACGACACTGGCTTTTGTCCATTCGCTGGCAGGTGGCGACAGGGATTTTTCATTTTACAGAAATCCAGGGGCAGATATTATGCTGGAGGAGCAGGAGGTCAGCAAAAAACTCCTGGAAGGGTGCAGGATTTTCCATTTTGGCTCCCTTTCCCTTACCGGTGAGCCAGCAGAGGCAGCAACAAAAAGGGCAGTTGCTGTTGCAAAGGAAGCAGGAAAACTGATTTCTTTTGACCCGAATTACAGGGAGCCGTTATGGGACAATGAAGAACAGGCAAAAGAGGCTGTCTGGTATGGAATCGGCACATGTGATATTTTAAAAATAGCTGACAATGAAATAAAATGGCTGACTGGATTAGACGATTATGACGAAGGCGTCAAGGCAATTAGAAAACGGTCACATGCGAAGCTTATCAACGTGACTTTGGGCTGTCAGGGAAGCCTTGCATATTATCAGGACAGGAAAGTCTGTGGGAAACCCTTTTTAAGCGACAGGACAATTGATACGACAGGCGCTGGCGATACATTCTGTGCCGGGGTGCTGGGTTTTGTGCTGGAACATGGGCTGAATGGCCTGAAAGAGGAAGATTTGGAAGAAATGCTGACAGTTGCTAATGCTGCGGCTTCTATTGTGACGACCCGAAAGGGAGCGCTGTGTTCTATGCCGGATAAAGAAGAGATTGACAGACTGATTCGGGGAAGCAGGAAGAACCAGGCTTCACAGAAAATGGTAAAAACATTTCCGGTGAAGCTTCCATCGGTAGATAAAGTAAAAGGGTTTGTGAGTGACATGAGCCAGATAGAAGGGGATGCGCTTCTTTTGGCTGGAAAGTATGTGATTGACGCAAAGTCCATTATGGGGATTTTTAGCCTGGATCTGTCCAATCCGTTGCAGCTTCAGATTGAGGACTGGAGGGAAGACTATGCGCCAGTAATTGAAAAATATCTGCATACGTAATTATGGAAATTTTTTAGTGTTATTTTTTCTATATGATGCAGAATTTGTTTAGTGAACCTGTTTTGCTGTTAGTGAGCCGGGCTTTCTGTTACATAAAAACGGTAATTAAAAGCGATACATACATTTTGGCGGGTGTGCTGCTTTTCACGACGAATGTGGATTGCAGTACGCCCGCTTTTTCTGGTTACACATGACAAAATGCAGTCTTTTTGGACAAGCGCAATGCAAAATTGTTCAGCAAGGACGCTGAAAAAGGTTCGGGATACCAAGGCCGATATTGACCGCTTCGCCGCCCTGATCCGGAAATACACCAGCTTTGAAAAACTCGACCGCTTCATGCTTCACGAACTGATTGACCGGATTACGATTTATGAAACGCCGGGTATGGGACGCTGCCGCAAGGGTAAGGAAAAGCGCATTACCATCTACTACCAATTTGTCGGGGCTATTCAATAAAGCAAAAACGGCATCCCTATGGATTTTCCGGCAGGTATTATGAAATCTGATTAATAAGTCTCTTACAGCTTACACCACCTAAAATAGAAAAAGTCATCTTAAAAAATTATCTTGCCTAACCCAAAAAAAGGGAGTAATATGTATGGAAAAAGACCACAGTCAAATAAAACAGGAGGGATTTTTTATGTACCAAATGAAACCGGAATATTTTACCGGAATCGAATTAATTGACAAAGAACATACCAAATTATTTGCACTGGCACAGGATACGTATGAGGTTTTACAGGATGATATCTCACAGGATAAGTCATCGGAACTCGTACGTCTGGTGTCGGAACTGATTGATTATACAAGGACGCATTTTTCCGATGAAGAAGCCTATCAAAAAAGCATCCAGTACCCTTATTTGAAAGAGCACGCCGCGCAGCACAGGCAGTTTGAGGAAAGCCTTGCAAGCCTTGACCTGGATGGGATCGAGCATGATTTGGAAGCGCAGAATGAAACGGTGCAGAGCCTTTTGGATTTTTTAACTAACTGGCTGGTAAACCATATCTTAAAAGTCGATAAGCTCCTGGCGGAATAAAAAACGGCACAATGAACAAGCCGGGATCGAAATGCTGTAATACATACACCGCGCAAAAGCTGGAAGGCCGGATACGGTCTGTCTGGCTTTTGTACGGATTCGCTGTATGAAATGATGTATAAACGGAGGCTGTACAATGAAACTCGCGGATTATTATATTGATTATACCAAAAATCTGGCACAGGCAAACCCGCAGAAAGGCTGGGACCGTATGGTGCTTGGCTTTCGGGCGAACTGTCTTAGGACAGGCTTTCTGCCCGACCGCCATATTGCAAAAGGGTATCAAAAGCTGGAAGATTTGATGATGAAGTTTGTGGCGGGCGCGCTTGCCCACGACAAAAGCTATTTGTGGGGCAATATCTTTGCGCCTTGTGAACTCTTTGAGAGTATGGGCCTTTCGATGCTTTCTATTGAATGCCTGGGCTGCTATTTTTCCGGTTTTCATATGGAGGAATTTTTTATTGATTATGCGCAGTCTCTTGGAATCGCGCCGACGCTGTGTTCGTTTCATAAGGCGTTTGTAGGCGCGGCGGCAAGCGGGACGGTTCCGGCGCCGGCCTTTGCGGTTACGACCTCGTTAACCTGCGACGGCAATGTAAATACGTTCCGGTATCTGCAAAAAAAAGCCGATGTCCCGTTCGTTTTGCTGGATGTCCCTTACCGCGACGACGACGCGTCCACGGCCTATCTGGCGCAGCAGTTAAAAGATCTGGTGCGGAAAATGGAAGCGGATCTGCACTGTGTATGCGATATGCAAAAACTAAAAGAATCCCTTATAATTGAAAATCAGACGAGGAAAGAACTGCAGAAATTTTTCCGCCTCTTGCAGCGGTACTATTATCCGGGCCGGATCATCCATCAGCTATATTTGATGATGGGTACCCATTTGCTGATGGGCAGCCGCAGGTTTTTGGACGTGGTACAGTATATGGTGAGGGAAATCGAGAACTGTCCGCCGTTTACCGGAAAAAGGATTTTGTGGGTGCATCTTTTGCCGTTTTACCAGGAAAGTTTAAAACATTATTTTGACTGCAGTGAAAAGTACCAGCTTTTTGCTTCGGATATTATTTTGGACAACGCGCAGGAAATGGATCCGGACCAACCGTTTGAAAGCCTGGCCAGAAAGCTGATTCATAATGTATTTAACGGCACCTACCAGCATAAAGCGGATTATATTGGAGCGATAGCGGATATCTGCGCGCCGGATGCGGTGATCCATTTCTGCCACTGGGGCTGCAAGCAGGCGGACGGGGGAAGCGCCTTGTTAAAAGAAACCATGAAACGCAAAAACATCCCGATGCTGATTTTGGACGGGGATGGGTTAGACAGGCGCAACAGCCACGACGGCCAGATCAAGACCCGTCTGGAAGCTTTTTTGGAAATGATAGAGGAGGGCGGCCATGATCGGGTATATCTGTAAATACACGCCGGTGGAAATATTTGAGGCGTTTGGGGAGGAAGTAAAACGGCTGGAACCGGATGTGGCTGGTTTTAACCAGGCGGATACGCTGATGCACCCGAATCTGTGCAGTTTTGCCAAAGGCATTGTGGAAACGGCACTGGAAGAACCGCTGGACGGGATCGTCCTGACGACTTGCTGCGACAGTATCCGCAGGGTTTATGACGTGCTCAAGGAAAAGCTGCCGGATACGTTTGTCTATATTTTGGATCTGCCGCATATTACAAAAACGGCAGGCGTCCAGTTGTATGAACAGCGGGTGCGCGAGATGATTGCCGCCTATGAAGCGTTTTGCGGAAAAGTTTTTGATGAACAGGCATTCTGCGAGATTTTAAAGCGCGGGACGCAAAAAAAGGAGGAAGCTTACGGTACGCCGAAAATCGGCATACTGGGGGCGAGGGCCAATCCGGCGATCCGCCGGATCCTAACGGAACACCAGGCCGGGATCGCGTTTGATTTAACCTGTACGGGTTCCGCGCGCAGGCTGGTGCTCCAGGAAGAGCAGCCGCTGTTTGGCTATGTAGACGGGCTGCTTGGGCAGTTTCCGTGTATGCGGATGGAAGCGGCGGCGAACCGGGACCAGATGATCCAAAAATATGCGGATACGGCGGACGGGATCATTTACCATACGGTCCAGTTCTGCGATCAGTATTCTTACGAATACGCGTGGCTAAAGGAAACGCTGCACCGGCCGATGCTGCTGTTGGAAACGGATTATACCAGGCAAAGCCACGGCCAGATTTTGACTCGGCTGGAGGCGTTTTTAGAGTCGCTGCATACGGCGGATGCAGCAAAAAAAAGCCGCGGCAGGCAAAGGGTGATGCAAAATACAAAGACAGGAGACGGGCGGATGTATGTATTAGGAATTGACAGTGGCTCCACTTCCACAAACGCGGTGATTATGGACCAGAACCGGGAAATCACAGCGTTTTCGATCGTGCGCACAGGGGCGAAAGCGGGAGAAAGCGCACAGCGGGTGTTAGCGGATGTATTACAAAAAGCAGGATTGAAACAAGAACAGCTTTCCTGGATCGTATCGACCGGCTATGGGCGGGTCAGTATTCCGTTTGCGGATGAAACGGTAACCGAAATAAGCTGCCATGGCAAAGGCGCGCACTATTTCAACCCGGCCGTGCGCACCATTTTGGATATCGGCGGGCAGGACAGCAAATCCATTCGGCTGGATGAAAAAGGGGAAGTCGTCGATTTTGTCATGAACGACAAGTGCGCGGCCGGTACCGGAAGATTTCTGGAAGCGATTGCGCGTACGCTGGAAGTGGACATCAGCGAACTTGGCCCGATTGCCTTACAGTCGCGCGAAACCATTGCGATTACAAGCATGTGCACGGTTTTTGCCGAGTCGGAGGTCATTTCCCTAATCGCCAATAATAAAGAAAAAGCGGATATCGCAAACGGCGTGTGCCATGCGATTGCGTCCAAATCCTATTCCATGATGCGCCGTGTCGGGCTGGAGCCGGAAGTCATGATGACCGGGGGCGTTGCGCGCAATCCGGGCGTCGTACACGCGGTGGAGGAAAACATACAAGGGAAGCTGTATATCTGCCCGCAGCCGGATCTTGTGGGCGCGGTCGGGGCCGCGGTTTACGCGCTGTCAAAACTGTAAAATCTGGGCAAAAACCGGAATCGGCCTTTACCGGATCTGGTTTAACAAAAACGGATCTTTGATTTTTGCGTCTTCCGCCAAAAGTACAATTTTCGACAAAATTTCAGCCGTTTTTGGATCCTCATCGACAAACGGCAGGAACAGTTTTCCCCTGCTTTGGCTGTGCACCGGCAGGATGTTTATCATGGCGCCGCCTTCCTGATGGACGGTCCCGCTTCCCAGATGGACATTATAAGTTGCCCTTGTGCCGCGGATCAGCGCGTGGCTGTCTTTTAGCTCGACATTGGACAGCCCGAACAGGGGCAGGCTAAACTGTGCGATTGCCCGGCGCATTTCGATGGTGGAATGGCTTGTCTGCGGATCTACGCCGCCTGCATGCGCTACGCTTACCGCCAAATCCACATCCCGCATCACTTCGCTGTAGATCAGATCCGGCACCTGTTCGATTGTAAGCGGCGCGAAAGTCTTGCGGTCGCAAAATTCCACCCATTCCAGCGTGGGCGCTTCCACGTCGCTTGGTGAAAACCAGTCTGTTAGCGCATAGATTCTGGCTATGATGTTTTCTTTGTAATAGATTTTCTGCAGCCCTTCTTCGTAGTCTGCGATCCAGCGCCGGCCTTTGAGGCAGGCAGCCGTTTTCTGCGGCTGGATCTGGTTTCCGGCAAACATGCGTGAGGTTTTCTGCGCCAGTTCTTCCGGCAGTTTGACATACAGTTCCCGGAATACCTGTTTAAACGGCTGGCGGATCTGATGGTCAAACAGATATTTTTGACAGGAATGCCAGGTGTCCGCGCGGTATAAATCCAGCGGATGGGCAATGCGCAGGCGCGCGCCGCCGTCCAGTTCGGTGCGGCTGCCGTCTAGGGAGAGGAGCGTAAGCTGTGTCCGCGGCTGTTTTTGTTGTTTTGCCGCATTTTCGGTTTCTTTTGTCTGTGCGCGGGACTCTGGCAGCGCGATCCATCCCGCGGTTTCGCCGTCTGTTTGGATCCATACAAGCGTGCTTAAAATGGCCCGTACAACCGGATTGCGCAGCAAAGCTGCTGTTTCGGCAGCGGTAAATTCCGCGCCGTCTTCCATGGACTCTTCCATCAGTTTTTTTGCCCTGCGGTATTGCTCCTTTAATGCTTTCTGCGCTTGTTTGATTTCCAGGACCGCCGGATTCTTTTTGAGTCTGGACGGGACGGATTTGAGCGTCTTTTCGCCTTTGCGGCATATGATTTCGCTGTTTCCGGTTTCGTCTACAAAGAGCCGGATTTCCACGTCTTCCACACGGTTCCATTCCATCCATGGCGCGAATTGTTCCGCCATCCGGCTTTCCATATTCAGTGTCAGCCTGGTTACGTCCGCGTATCCGGCATGAACGCTTAAATTGAGCAGCGCCGTTTGTGCGGCTCTTGTTTCACTGGCCCTGCGCTGGGCGCCGAATTGTTTGGCTTCTTTTGCGAAATTTTGGATAAACTGGTACCGCTGCAGCAGGTCTTTTTCTTTGTTTCTTCCAAATGGGACAAGGCCGTAGCTCATCAGCAGGTCTTTGTTGCGTTTTGCGCCAATCTGTGCGCGCAGATCTGCCAGCGGAATGTTTCCGGCTGCCGCGTCCGCGTATTTGCGTGCCCGGGAATGTTTCTGTCCGTCTGCGATATATTTCGCGGCTTTATATAGGACCGCGAAATTCTTTTCGCCAAGCAGCCCATACGCTTCACGAAACCAGTCGATATCAAACGCGCCTTCTTGCAGTTCCTGCGCCGAAAGCGGCGTATACCGCGCGATAACCGCCATTTTCTGGTCGTCAAACTGTTCGTTCATATGCGCCATAAAATAATAGCAGCCGCTCTTTAATCCTGTCCAGCCTAAGTATTCTTCGATCAGGCTGATCCACTGCGGCGCATACATAGCCGCTTCTACCAGCCGTTCGGCCCGGATCTTTGTTTTGCCAAGCGCCTGCGCAAGTGCCCGCGCGTCGTCTCTTTCGTTTGGGTAGCATGCCTTTAACAGCATGCTGAGCACCTCTCTTTTGGTGTTGCTGTTGGAACTATACCAGGAGTAATACGTTTCCCGGCCGAGGGTGTCGTTTCCAAGCGCCATCAGGATGCGGACAAAATATGCAATCCCCTGGACATAGGCAATTCCGCCGATATCCGCAGAAAATACGGTTTCCGCTTCTCCTCTGCGCAGTTCCGTATCGAGGATAGGCGGGATCATTGCATCGTATACATTTTGTGCCAGCCTGCCGCACCAGGTGTCCGCTCCCGCAAGAAGCTCCGCCTGCTCCCAGACCGGTTGTCCGGTTTTGGTGTACGCGCCGAAAAAATTCTCCCACAGCAGGCGGTTGGACGGTTTTTTATAATCTCCTTTGACCAGGCTTGTGATCGCGTTCAGCACATTCCTGCGGTCAAAATATTCGAACAGCGCTTTGAGCAGATCGTCCCAGGAAATCAGTTCCATGTGGTAAGCTTTAAAAAACCAGTACGGTACAAGCGGTGTGACTGCCTGGGTGTTCCAGCGGTTGTAAGAGCGCGGCTTTTGAACAAACCGATGCGTATCGGTTTCCTCGCTGGCATTTAGTTCCAGGGCCAGGGCCGCAAAAAAGGACTGTTCAAATTCTTCGTCTGTTTCCCAGTAACCGAGCCCTTCTAACAGACGGTCCAGAATCGGAAGCTGGCTGACGCAGACTTTGGCGGTTGCCGTCTCCTCGTTCCATTGCTTATAGGTATAGGTAAGGAGTTTGTTTTCGGGGCTGATCACGCGCGAAAGCGCCTGGGCTGTTTGGACACCGGCTTTCCACAATAATTTTGTATCCAGAAACGTATAGCGGTAATTCAAGCGGATGTCCGAAATCTGCTGCTGGTAGGTTATTTCCAGCGGCTTTGGCAGAAACGGCATGCGCCCGAAAACTGCTTCGTAAAACAGTTTTCCGTTTTCATACACCTGCCTGTTGTGCAAAAGGAGCCTGGCTTCCCATTCGACGAATGCGCCGTAATCGCCGATTTCTGTTTCATAGAATGCCCGCAGCTCCTGTTCCAGCGGATAATCTTCCAAAAGGAATTTTCTTGGAAAGTTTTCCTTTTCATCCGGGGCGCTGTTTTTTTTGATCAGGGTATATTTGTTTCCAAGCAGTTGCTTTTCCCAGTAAAGCGATTCATATTCGTAATTGCGGTTTTCATGGATCCATGCATCCAGCTTTTTGATTATCGCGATGGTTTCCTGTTCCGTCAGCGGGATCATACGCAAGGCCGCGCCCCGTTCTTGTGGAAATGACGGCAGCCTGACCGCAGCGGACGGGTCATAGATCCCAAACCCTTTCTGGAGGGCTATGGACGACTGCGGATCGGTTAAAATCTCGTCCACAAGCACTTGTTCTTTATCGGACGGCTGTGTGATTTCGCGCGCCAATTCTTTTACCCGCGCGTAAAACGCGGTTTTTTCTTTTTGTTTGGACAGCCGCAGCAGCAAGTCCAGTCCGGCTGTGCGTTTTTCTTCCTTTTTATCGGATAATAGCCGTTCCAGACACGCCTGCATGCCCGTGTCGTCCTGGCCCATTAGAAATTCCAAAAGCTGGCTGCGCAGCGTGCTGCGCTTAAACCGCAGCATGGATTCGATCAGGCGGTAATCCGCCTCCTGCAGAGATAGCTGTTTGACGAGCGCAATTGCCTTGGACGAGGTGGATTCTTCGGCATTTCCCATAGCTTGGATTAACAATTCCTTTTGGCGCGCATTTTTGGGACGGTACAGCAGCAGATTTAAAAAATACCCGCGTTCATAACCATTCGCGGAAATCTCGCCCAGGTGTGCGGCCATTTCCGTGATTTTCTCCTCGTCCTGCAGTACATAGGAGATAAATGCAAGCTGGCGTACGACGTCGGATGGAGATAGCGCGACGCGGTACCATGGAAAAATACACGGGTCATACACGACGCCTTTTTTCGGCAGGCGCTTGTAAATATCCCAAAAGATCCGGTATTCGTTCTGTGCGTCTTCCAGGCTTTCAAAATAGTCCGTCAAAACCGCCGGATCCGGTTGTTCAATTTCCGTTGGCCGTGTCTGGTTCCTAAACAGGAGGCTGCGGACGGATTGGGAAAGCTGTGCGGTAAACGCCGGCATAAATGCCGCAACCAGTTCCAGGTCGTCCGCGTGTTCGAGAATAGCTTTCTTTGCGGCCTGGATTTTGATGCGTTCCTCGTACAGGTTTTGGTTATAAAAAGAGGCCGCGAGCTTTTGGCTTTTGGTACCGTGCGCGATCAGTTCCATAACAGCCGCGGACGCAGTTTCGGCTTCCCGAAAGCCAAGCGCCCAAAGCGCGGCATTGATGGCAACCGCGTCATTGGTCTGTAGCTGGAGATGGACCACCGCGGGATCGGTTAAACACTGTCCCATAAGGTCCAATAGCTTTGCGCTTACCCGGTCAGCGCTGTTTTCGTCAAAAATGCCGATCCAGGTAGAAACCGCCCGTTTTACGGAAGAAAACCGGATCAGGCCATGGTTTTGGATCACCGAAAGGACCATCAGAAACGCCTCCGGTGTCCCCTCGTCCATGGTTTCGCAGATTGCCTGGCGCAGTCCCTCCTGCAGCCTTGCCGCCAACAGCAGGCCGCAGACAAGCTGCTGCAGTTGTTTGTGATCCGACTGGAAAATGCCGAGAATCATTTGCCGGTCCAGATAGGAAGTATTTGTTTCGCTTTCGATTACATCCCGCAGCGCCTGGATCACTTTCTCGTTTCCGCGGTCGATTTCCGCCGCATAGATCAGGCTGAAATGCTCGTCAAAATTCCAGTCATGGCGGATATAATCCAGTTTTTCCGGATCCAGCCGCCAGTAAATATAATCCTCCAGCTTATCCCCGCAGTAAAACAGCTTTTCATACGCGCGCAGCAAAGAAAACGCCAGCCCGATCTGCGGGCCGTAGGAGGCTGTGCGCACCGTCCGTCGGTTCCATCCGCGGGAAAACGGAAACTGGTTGAGTTTATCAATGATAGATAGGAAAGAGTTCATATACTGGTCCGGCAAGAAAGCATGCAGCAATTTTTTATGCGCGCCGAACCATGCGGACGGCTTGCGGCCTTTTTCCTCATAAAATAACCGCGTAATCTTATCGATCTGTTTATGTTCCCCGTATCTTGCCGCAATTTCCCACGCCAGTTCCTGCTCTTTTTTTGGCAGTTTCAAAATCCGCTGCTCCCGTTCGCTGTCCAGCTTTTTTGAAATTTCGGCCCTTGTGTTGTAATCATAATCCGCCATATTACCACATCCTTCCCGCCAGCATTGTTAGCCTGACAAATGTAAAAACCGCGTCTTTTGCGATTGTGATTTCCTGATCCAGTGTTTCCAGGGGCTGTTCATCCATAAAAACCCGGTAAATGCCGTCCGTAAAGCTTTGCAGCGCGTTTTCCTGCGCCTGTACAAGATCCGCCTTTTTTTCGTTATAACAGACGCCAAAGGAAACTTTACCCGCCCTTGTCTGGCCCTCTATTTCTTCTTTGGTCAGATAATGCAGCAGTTCTTTTGCTTCCATGTTTTCGTTGTAGGCAAGCACACCCGCTTTTGTAACGGCAAGAATCAGTTCCCGCACCGTAGACGGGCAACCGTCAATCGGATAGGGGACGGGGGTTACGGATTGTTTGCGTGTGCCGATGGACTTTAGGCTGACGTTTAGATTCATTTGTTCTGGTTCCTCCTTTGGTATGTTTGTTGTATTTTGTAATATTTTAGCACAAAAAAGAGGGAATGGGTGAAAATATTGAATGCATGCCAAAATGAAATTCCCCTATATTCACATTGCCGTTTTCGGAAAAATATGCTAAAATAAGTTCGAAAAACCATACAAAGGAGCGTCTTTGCATGTCATTTGCACACCTGCATGTCCATACTGAATACAGTTTATTGGATGGATCGAATAAAATAACTGAATATGTAAACCGCGTAAAAGAACTTGGCATGACGGCTGCTGCGATTACCGACCATGGGGCCATGTATGGCGTGATCGATTTTTACAAAGCCGCTACCGCCGCAGGGATCAACCCGGTTATTGGCTGCGAGGTATATGTCGCGCCCAATTCCCGCTTTGACCGCGAGCATGTAAACGGTGAGGACCGCTATTATCATCTCGTGCTGCTTGCGGAAAATAACACAGGCTATTATAATTTGGTGAAAATCGTGTCCAAGGGCTTTGTAGACGGCTATTATTACCGCCCCCGTGTGGACATGGAGGTGCTTGGGGCCTATCATGAGGGCGTGATTGCGGCAAGCGCTTGTCTGGCCGGTGAAGTACAGCGGGAATTGCTGCGCGGTGATTATCAAAAAGCAAAAGAAGCGGCGCTTAAATATGAGGCATGTTTCGGTAAGGGGAATTTTTTTCTGGAACTGCAGGATCATGGGATCCCGCAGCAGAAAATGGTAAACCCGCAGCTCATCCGTTTAAGCGAAGAGACAGGCATTGAGCTGATTGTGACAAACGACGTGCATTATACGTATGCCGCAGATGTGGAAGCGCATGATATTTTATTATGTATCCAGACAGGGAAAAAACTGCTGGATGAAGACCGCATGCGTTACGAGGGCGGACAGTACTATGTAAAATCGGAAGAAGAGATGCGCACCCTGTTCCCCTATGCCGCACAGGCATTGGATAATACGCAGAAAATCGCGGACCGCTGCCATGTGGAGATTGAATTTGGAAAACTCAAGCTGCCGAAATATGATGTGCCAGACGGCTATACGGCGTTCGAATATCTGCATAAACTTTGCTATGAAGGGCTTTCGCAGCGTTATCCGGGGAAAGAAGAGACATTGGCCGCGCGGCTGGATTATGAACTGGATGTCATAAAAACCATGGGGTATGTGGATTATTTCCTGATTGTATGGGATTACATTCATTTTGCAAGAGAAAACGGGATCAGTGTAGGGCCGGGACGCGGGAGTGCGGCAGGTTCGCTTGTGGCGTATACGACCGGGATTACAAATATTGATCCGATCCGGTATAACCTGATTTTTGAACGTTTTCTAAATCCGGAGCGTGTATCCATGCCGGATATTGATGTGGATTTCTGCTTCGAAAGACGCCAGGAAGTGATTGATTATGTTGTAAAAAAATATGGGGAAGACTGTGTGACGCAGATCGTAACGTTTGGTACGATGGCGGCGCGCGGGGTGATCCGGGATGTCGGACGGGTGATGGATTTGCCGTACGCGTTTGTGGATTCGATTTCCAAAAATATTCCTACCGAACTGGGCATTACGATTGAAAAGGCACTGAAAATGAATCCGGACCTGCGCAAGCTGTATGAGCAGGACGAAAGCGTAAAAAAACTGATCGACATGTCAAAGCGTCTGGAAGGGCTGCCGCGCCATACTTCGACGCACGCGGCGGGCGTTGTCATCAGCCAGAAGCCAATGGACGAGTATGTCCCGCTTTCGCTTGGAACAGACGGCATGATTACGACGCAGTTTACGATGACGACGCTGGAAGAGCTGGGACTGCTGAAAATGGATTTCCTCGGTCTGCGCACGCTGACCGTCATAGATAATGCGGTGCGGCTGGCGGAAAAAAGCAGCGGCAAAGCCATTGCGATCGACCGCATCGACTACGACGACCAGAACGTACTGGACGCGCTCGGCACCGGGCGTACGGACGGGGTGTTCCAGCTAGAAAGCGCCGGGATGAAAAATTTTATCAAAGAATTAAAGCCGCACAGCCTGGAAGATATTATTGCGGGGATTGCGCTGTACCGTCCGGGACCGATGGATTTTATCCCGTCCTATGTGCGCGGCAAAAATACGCATGGTGAGATTGCGTATGACTGCCCGCAGTTGGAGCCGATTCTGGCGCCGACCTATGGATGCATTGTATATCAGGAACAGGTTATGCAGATTGTGCGTGATCTTGCCGGGTATACGTGGGGGCGCAGCGACATTGTGCGCCGTGCGATGTCCAAGAAAAAAAGCAAGGTCATGGAGGAGGAGCGCAGGAATTTTGTTTACGGAAACAAAGAGCAGGGCGTGCGGGGCTGTATCGCAAACGGGATTTCGGAACAGGCGGCAAATAAAATTTATGACGAAATGATTGATTTTGCCAAATATGCATTTAATAAATCACATGCGGCGGCTTACGCGGTGATTTCTTACCAGACGGCTTATCTGAAATATTATTACCCGGTAGAATTTATGGCGGCGTTAATGACGTCTGTGATGGACAAGATTACCAAAGTGTCTGAATATATCCAGACATGCCGCAGTATGGGCATTGCGATTCTGACACCGGATATCAACGAGGGAGAAGGCGGTTTTTCCGTATCGGGCGGCAATATCCGTTACGGGCTGTCAGCGATTAAAAGCGTCGGAGATCCGGTGATTGAGGCGCTGCTGCGGGAGCGCGGCACAAACGGGCCGTTTCAGAATTTGGAAGATTTTATTACGCGTCTAAGCGGAAAGGATTTGAATAAACGCGCCGTGGAAAATCTGATTAAAGCAGGCGCGATGGACGGGCTATATGGAAACCGCAGGCAGAAAATGCTTGTATACCAGCAGATCATGGATGGAATCGCACATGAAAAGAAAAACAGCATGAGCGGACAGATGACCCTGTTTGACATTGCCTGTGAGGAGGATAAAAAAGACTATGCGGTCAAGATGCCGCAGGTAGAGGAATTTGACAAAGAGCGGCTGCTTAGCTATGAAAAAGAAGTGCTCGGCGTGTATATTTCAGGCCATCCGCTGGAAGAATATGAAGAAAAATGGAAGAAAAACATTACGGCAAAAACGTCTGATTTTTTACTGGACGACGAAACCGGGCAGACGATTGTCCATGACCAGGAAAGAGTAACCGTCGGGGGCATGCTGGTCGCACAGACGATTAAATATACAAAAACAAACCAGACAATGGCCTTTATAACCCTGGAGGATTTGGTCGGTACGCTGGAGATCATCGTATTTCCGAGGGATTATGAGAAATACCGGAACTATTTTACAAATGAAGCCCGGATCTTTGTAGAAGGAAGGGCAACCGTAGAAGAAGAAAAAAACGGGAAATTGATCCTGCAGCGCGCGTATTCGTTTGATGAGACAAAAAAGGAGCTTTGGCTCCAGTTTGCGGACATGGACAGCTATACAAAACAGGAGCCATGCATTATGGAAAAGCTGCGCGCGTCAGACGGTCAGGATGATGTCGTTGTATATATCGCGGACCGCAGGGTTATGAAGCGCCTGGGACCGCAGTGGCGCGTTGCGGCTGCAATGCCCCTGACACAGTCCCTTTCGGCAGTGGTCGGACAGGAGAATGTAAAAGTTGTGGAAAAGAATATTGCAAACAGAGACAAAAGATATTAAAATAGAATAGGCTGCCAGATACAGCGCACGCAGGCTGTGTCTGGGAATGATGGGACCTGGATATGCACTGGTGGGTTTTGCAAAAATAAAGTAGGAGGATATAGAAAATGGCGAATGAAATTAATACAATCGGTGTACTGACCAGCGGCGGTGACGCGCCGGGCATGAATGCTGCAATCCGTGCAGTCGTTCGGGAAGCGATCATAAAAGGGAAAAAGGTAATGGGGATCAAAAGGGGCTATGCGGGCCTTTTGCAGGAAGAAATTACGGAGATGAACGCAAGGTCGGTGTCGGATATTATCCAGCGCGGCGGTACGATTTTGCAGACCGCGCGCTGCCAGGAATTTACGACGCCGGCGGGACAGAAAAAAGGCGCCGATATCTGCAGGAAGCACGGCATTGACGGAGTGATTGTCATTGGGGGCGACGGATCTTTCCGCGGTGCGCAGAAGCTGGCGGCAAACGGGATCAATACGGTAGGCGTGCCGGGGACCATTGACCTGGATATCGCCTGCACGGACTATACGATTGGATTTGACACGGCGGTAAATACGGCTATGGACGCAATCGATAAAGTGCGTGATACTTCTACTTCCCATGAACGCTGCTCCATTATCGAGGTTATGGGCCGCGGAGCCGGATTTATCGCGTTATGGTGCGGGATTGCCAATGGCGCGGAAAATGTACTGCTTCCGGAAAAATACGATTACGATGAGCAGGCGCTTGTAAACAACATTATTGAAAGCCGTAAACAGGGCAAGCAGCACCATCTGATTATCAACGCGGAAGGCATCGGCCATTCGACGAGCCTTGCAAAGCGGATCGAAGCCGCAACCGGCATTGAGACGCGCGCCACGATTTTGGGCTACATGCAGCGCGGCGGTTCCCCGACGGCGCGTGACCGTATGCAGGCGTCTATTATGGGCGCATATGCGGTAGATATTTTGTGTGATGGCAAGAGCAACCGGATCGTAGGGGAAAAGAACGGCCGGATGTTTGATATTGATATTGACGAAGCTTTGGCAATGGACAAGTCTGTAGGAGATTATGAATATTTGGTAAGCTGCAATTTATCAAAATAAGATTGGCACAAATCGTTTTGCGAAGAATCCAGCCTTTTTTCCGAATCGTATGGATGAAAGGCTGGATTCTGTTCGGTTTGGAAGCGGGGGAACCATGGATCGACAAATAAACGGCCGGATCATTACAAGTACGGCAAACCAGCAGGTAAAACAGATCATCCAGCTCAAAAATAAGGCGGCGAAACGGGCGGAGCAGGGCGTTTTTTTGGCAGAAGGCATCCGGCTGTGCAGGGAGCTGCCGTCAGGGTGGATCGAACGGATGTATGTTTCGGAGCCTTTTTTGCAGAAAGAAGAAAATTTGCAAAGCCTGCATAGATTTTTGAAAGAAGGCATAGGATATGAGGTGGTGTCCGACGCGGTGTATGCGCGTTTGTCGGATACAAAAACCCCGCAGGGGATCTTGTGTGTCGCGCGCCGCCCGTCCTATGTTTTGGCTGATTTAATGCAGGCGGATCAGACCCACTTACTTATTTTGGAAGGGATCCAGGATCCTGGAAATATGGGGACTATTGTGCGTACCGCGGAAGGGGCGGGTGTTACCGGGATCATTATGGATGCGGGGTGCGTGGACTTATTTGCGCCAAAAACAGTACGCGCGACAATGGGAAGTATCTGCCGCGTGCCGTTCATACGGACGAATTCGCTTGCAGATACGATACAGGAAGTAAAGCGGCAGGGGATCCGGATCTTTGCGGCGCATTTGAGCGGACGAAACGATTATGACGAACTGGATTACACAAAAGGAACGGCATTTTTAATTGGCAGCGAAGCAAGCGGATTAAAAGAAGAAACCGCGCGGCAGGCAGACGTATATCTGAAAATTCCGATGGAGGGAAGACTGGAATCCCTGAATGCGGCAATGGCAGCCGGGATCCTGATGTATGAGACGGCAAGGCAGAGACGGAAACGGTCAAAGGGATGAGGGGCAGGCAGCGAAAAGAAACAGAAAAAGAATACAGGAGAAAAGCGGTTGAGAATATGGTTTAAAGAATGGAAAGATAACCACATGCTGCGTGACCTGGTAGTATGTGAGGAAGATGAAGATACAAGGACACATAAAATATTCCATGCATTGGACGAGGCGTGCTATACGTTTGATTTAAGCAGGCCGCTCTGGCTGGATGCCAATATTACAGAATTTAAAAAACATGCAAAAACACGATTTTCCAAGGACAATTTTGTGG
This sequence comes from uncultured Eubacterium sp., assembly GCA_910586045.1. Taxonomy (GTDB): domain Bacteria; phylum Bacillota; class Clostridia; order Lachnospirales; family Lachnospiraceae; genus Eubacterium_J. The sequence continues at coordinate 16,434 of CAJUIH010000024.1, read as the reverse complement.
ATGGCATTGATTTTGACTATCTGGAGATGCAGGTGATCGAAGAATAGGTACGAATCTGCAAATTTATTAGTAATAATTTCTAAATTTTTCATTAAAATGTTAACCATTTTGATAAAATATGATATAATAATCGTATAGCATTTAGCTTCGTCGATCGTGTCTTTGGGTAGGTAGGAGGTTTTTATATGGATTCACCACAAAGGCTGAGTGAAGATGTCGAAAGCTGGGAGACGATGATGTTCCTTTACAATTCGGCAATCAAGGAGGTGGGCACAAAGCTGGAGATTTTAAATGATGAATTTCAGCACGTGCACCAGTATAATCCGATTGAGTACATTAAATCAAGAGTAAAAACACCGGAAAGTATCTGCAAAAAGTTAAAGCGTTATGGCAGGGAGGTTTCCATCGAAAACATGGTCAGTTATGTCAATGATATTGCCGGAATCCGCATTGTATGTTCCTTTACATCGGATATCTACCGGGTCGCGAATATGATTGGCAGGCAAAACGACCTGACGGTAGTTTCGTTAAAAGATTATATCAGACATCCTAAAGACAGCGGTTATAAAAGCTATCACATGCTTGTCACCGTGCCGGTATTTTTGTCCGACCGCGTAGTGAACACAAGGGTAGAGATTCAGATTCGGACAATGGCGATGGATTTTTGGGCAAGCCTGGAACACAAAATTTATTACAAATTCGAAGGCCGCGCTCCGGCTTATATCAGCCAGGATCTGCGGGAATGTTCGGATATTGTGTCACAGCTTGATGCTAAAATGCTTTCACTAAATAACGCCATACTGGCGGCAAAAGAGGAACAGGCCAAATGTTACACCCCGGCTGTAGGTTAAGCGCAGCAGATATCGAAAAACTCAGAAACTGGTTACTGGGAAGTCAGTGGAACAATGTTTGAGAACAGGAATTTTGTCTGTTATCCTAAGACAAAATTCCTGTTTTTGTTTATCCGCCGTTTTTGCCGCAGGCAGGATAGAAACGGTTATGGTTTCTTTTTTTTGAAAAAACGGTCGACACTGTTTTTGATTTCCTGCGGCGGTAATGTTTTCAGCAAATAGCCGGCCGGTTTTAGGGCGAGTAAATTTGTCAGGCTTTCTTTATCGGTTTTTCCGCTCAGAAAAATAACTGGAATATCGGCAAGTGCCTCTTCCGCACGCATCATTTCCAGTACTTGTCTGCCGTCGCAGACGGGCATCATATAATCCAGCAAAACCAGATCCGGTTTGTCCAGCACCATGGAGCGGATGGCGGATATGCCGGATACGGCGGTTGTGATCTCATAATCCTTTTTGAACAGTTCTTCCATGGAATGCAGGATGACGTTGGAATCGTCGACCAGCAGGATTTTCTTTTTTCCGCTTTCTTTGTTTTCGTTAAGGTAAGTACGGATTTTTGACACGGCGTTGTTCGCGTTGATCGATGGGCCGACATCCTTTAACAGATGCGGAGCTATGACGCAGTAAGCAAAATAACCCTCCCCCGTATCGAACAGCAGGCTGCACTGTGGATTCTGCCTGCCAAACACATCCTGAAATTGTTCGTATGTCAGCAGATTTTCCTCTTGGATTTCAAATGTTTCATTGGATGGAAAATGCATGCGGATGCGTTCTACAAATTGCTGCGCAATATACCGGGTTACGTTCATCATCATGACGTTTAATTTATCGGAACCGGCGTTCATTACATTATTGATCGTGCTGATCAGCAGTTTTTCTTCGAATACCAGAAGAATCTCCCAGTGTTCCCCTTTCGGAGAACCGTATACGAGCCGGTAGTAAATGCCTTTCCCGAATTTTTCTCCGCCGTAGGTCTCGTTGATGACCTTTGCCTTTAACTGGAACAGGTCATAAAGCAATTGGATAATCGTTTCTGCTACGGCGGATTGTTGCTCTTCCGGCAAAAGGTCGACCCATTTGCTGATCGTTTTGCCCGTGATGGCACGGTCTTCGGTCAGCGTGTGTCCAATCAGCCAGCCGGCGCATACACTGAGGAAATGTTTGACGGATTCTTGGGAATAATTTTCCCGTTCCAGTTCCTTTTCGATTTCCGGAAGTGTTTTTTTTCGGAAATTATCATGCAGGCGCCGATGTATTTCATATCCGCTGTAGTCAATAGACGCCATATAGACTTCTTCTTCTGCAAAATGTTTCATTGCATGCCCTTTAAAATATTTAATTCCCTCCTTGCATACCCATTCGCTTTTTTCTTCGTTATTAATATAGGTAAGCAGCTTGTTCATAATGCTGAAAAGTTTCTTATGTTCGCGGTCGATAATATCGACGCCGATATTAAACCGATCCTGCCACATAAATTGAGTCTGATTCATTTTGATCCTCCGCTTTCCATTTCTTCATGTTCATTTTCTTCCTAAGGCAGAATTATAACACAGGAAGCGGTTTTTTTCAACATATTGGAAAAAAATCGGACGAAAATGCGAAATATTAGGTAAAAATTTACAGAGGACAGACATTGTAATTTTGCATAAAATTTTTTATACTGGTAGGGACATAAGAAAAGTTATTTACACAGTTCCAAAGGGAGGACGGCAGATGAAAGAAAACAAAGAACGGATAACAGAGATTTTAAAATGGGTGCGCCTGCTCGCTGCAGCCGCGCTGGCGGTTGGCATTTGTATCTTTTTATACAGCAGGATCCGGAATGCGGGGGAACCGGAACTTACGTCGTCTTTTATTAATGGAAAGCTGGAGTCGGCCAGTGAACTTACGACGAGTGAACTGGCTTATACGGGCCTGATCAAATATAAGGAAGGGGACATTCCGTTGCTGACGCAGAACAGTTTTTCCATGATCTATTCTGCGCAGGTTCGCGCTGGGATAGACCTTTCCGTAGCGCAGATTAAAATTTCGGATCAAAAAGTAGAGCTTACCCTGCCGGAATGCAAGGTGCAGTCGATTGAGATAGACACGGATTCCATAGAATTTTATGACGAACGTCTGGCATTGTTTAACTGGACAAAAAAATCGGATATTATCGACGCGGTTGCGGCCGCAAAGGAGGATGTTGCCAAGAAAGCGGATATGGACAGTCTGATGGAGCATGCGAAGCAGCAGACGGAAACGCTGCTTACGGCTCTGCTTGCGGATGCGGTTGGAAAACGCGAACTGGTGATCCGCTGTGAATAGACGCGGCTGCGCCGCAGCGGCAACGGATGATAATCCATTTTGGGAAAGTATTTGGAGGATATAGCTTTGGGAGAATATCAAACCGTTCGGCATACGTTTGAACCAGTATGGAACGCGCAGTCTGAAATATTGATTCTTGGGACGTTTCCGTCCGTGAAATCACGGGAAAACCAATTTTATTACGGTCATCCGCAGAACCGGTTCTGGAAACTGCTCGCGGCTGTTTACAGGGAGACGGAGCCTAAGACGATAGATGAGAAGAAATCACTGGTATTAAGGCATCGCCTCGCGGTTTGGGATGTGATAGGCCAGTGCGATATTATTGGCTCGGCGGACAGCAGTATCCGCAATGTAGTGGCGACGGATATCGCGGGCCTGTTAAAAGTAAGCGGCATCCATACGATCCTTGCGAACGGGGCGAAAGCGTATGCGTTATATCGGCAGCACCAGCTTGAAAAGACCGGGATCGAAGCGGTGAAGCTTCCCTCGACGAGTCCTGCCAATGCCGTATGGACGCTGGAGCGTCTGCGGGAAGTATGGGGCAGGGAGCTGCTGGCACAAAAGTAAGAAAAAACTTGACAAGAACAAGCGTTCGTTTTATAATGGAGACATAAAAGAACAGATATTCGATTTCAGCCTGATATAGAAAGGAATCTTTCATTATGGAACTGCGCCTGTCCCAACCAATGACCATGCTTGACAAACTGCAGATTTTAACGGATGCCGCAAAGTATGATGTCGCCTGTACATCCAGCGGGATAGCGCGTAAGGGGGACGGGATGGGCATCGGGAATACGAAGCTGGCAGGTATCTGTCATAGTTTTTCCGCGGACGGACGGTGTATTTCGCTGTTAAAAGTACTGTTTACGAATGAGTGTATATTTGACTGCCGTTATTGCCAGAACCGACGGTCTAATGATGTAGTGCGCGCATCGTTTACGCCGGAGGAAATTTGCGAACTAACCATGCAGTTTTACCGCAGAAATTATATTGAGGGGCTGTTTTTAAGTTCCGGTATCCTGCATAGTCCGACTTATACGATGGAATTGATCTGCGAAGCGTTGGAAAAGCTGCGTACAGAATATGGTTTTCAGGGTTATATTCATGTAAAGGTCATTCCGGGTGCGGATGCGGGTTTGATTCGAAAAGCCGGCCTGCTGGCAGACCGTATGAGCGTTAATTTGGAACTGCCGACAGCCGAGGGGCTTCGCATGCTTGCGCCCAATAAACATCGCAGAAATATATTAGGCCCAATGCGTATGATCCAGATTGGAAGAGAAGAAAACCAAAATGAGTTAGTACGATACCGCCATACACCCAGATTTGTCCCGGCAGGACAGTCCACGCAGATGATTATTGGAGCGACGCCGGAAAGCGACTACCAGATTATGACGATTGCGGAAACGCTGTATCAGAAGTTTGCGTTAAAACGCGTATTTTATTCCGCGTTTGTTCGGGTCAACGACGACGCGATGCTTCCCGTGCTCGCGGGCGGGCCGCCGCTGCTGCGTGAGCACAGGCTGTATCAGGCAGATTTTCTGCTGCGGTATTATGGTTTTAAAGCAGGGGAGCTGCTCAGTGAAAAGAAGCCGAATTTCAATATTGTGCTGGATCCGAAATGTGATTGGGCGCTGCGTCATCTGGACCAGTTTCCGGTAGAGGTTAACCGGGCGGATTACTACACGCTGTTGCGGGTGCCGGGAATCGGCGTTAAAAGTGCGGGCAGGATTGTGAAAGCCAGGAGGAGCGCGGTGCTTGGATTTGGAGATTTAAAAAAGATCGGCGTCGTATTAAAACGAGCGCTGTACTTTATTACATGCAGCGGCAGGATGATGTATAAGACCAAGCTGGATGAGGATTACATTGTGCGTAATATAGTGGAGGACAAAGACAGGCCCGCATATGTCCGGGACTCGATGACATACCGTCAATTGACCCTGTTTGACTGTCAGACGGGATTTGGGGGAATAGTTCCTTAGAAAGGAATGCGTATAAAATGGAAGAGACAATTTTCGTATGCGAAGATTCGATAGAGGGGATTTTGACGGGTGTGTACGAAGCGTATGCACTGCGCAAACCGCATGAAACGATCCGGCTGCAGACCGGCGCTGTACAAAATTACAGGCTGTTTGCCATATATCAGCAGGTCGAACCGGACAGGCAAAAAAGCGAAAAAGTAATCCGTACGCTTTACAGCAGGTTTGGAGAGGCTGTCTGTACGCAGTTGGAGCAGGCCATGGTTTCTTATGATGATGGAAAAGCGGATGCGGTATACCATACGATTGTAACAGGTTTATCGGGCAGATACCAGGGCTGCCTGATGGATCATTTGAGCAACCGGTATGTGCATAAAGTGTTTGAACTCAGCCGGAATACGGGGATTGAAATGCATCATTTGTACGGCTTTCTGCGCTTTCAGGAATTGGAAAACGGCGTACTGCTGGCAAAATATGCGCCCAAAAATGATATTACCGCACTGCTCGCCCCGCATTTTGCGGACCGCTTTCCAGGGGAGGATTTTGCCATTTATGATGAAAAGCGTCAATATTACGCGCTGCATCCCAAAAACAGGCAGTGGTATCTGGTCCGCGGCAGCCTGCCTTTTGCTGACGGGCAGGAGGAGTTTACAAGGGAGGAAGCAGAGTATCAAATGCTGTACCGCCATTTCTGCCATACGATTACGGTTGCGGAGCGTAAAAACACCAAGCTGCAGCGCAATATGCTGCCGCTTCGCTTTCGCAGGCATATGGTGGAGTTTTTATAGATCTGGGGGAGTCGCATGGAAGATGAAAAAATTATCCGTCTGTTTTGGGAACGAGATGAAGAGGCGTTAAAACAGACGAATCTGAAATATGGTTCTTTCTGCTATTCTATCGCTCAAAATATATTAAAAAATGAGGAAGACGCTAAGGAATGTGTCAATGATACCTGGTTTAAGGTGTGGATGGCCATTCCTCCGGGCAGGCCGCAATGTCTGCAGGCATTTCTTGGAAAAATTACAAGGAATTTATCTTTGGACCGCTACCGCAAAAGCCGCGCACGCAAGCGGGGTGGCGGCAGCGGCAATGCGGTTTACGAAGAGCTTGAAGAATGTATTGGCGGGCAGGGCGCGGATGCGCAGACAGATGCTATGATCATTACGGATGCGGTCACCTGCTTTTTAAAGGGGCTGCCCCATGACGCACGGATTATTTTTGTACGCCGTTATTGGTTCGCGGACAGCATTGCACAGATTGCGGCACGTTATGGGATGACAGAAAGCAAAGTAAAATCAGCGCTGATGCGCAGCAGGAATAAGCTGAAAGTTTTCTTGGAGAAAGAGGGTATCGTTGTATGACGCAAAAAGCAGGGGAACGTTTATTTGAGGTAATTGGCGGTATTCCGGAAGAGTTTATCCTGGAGGCGGAACGGGACAGCCTGCATGATCCGGGGCAGGAGCCGGAACGATACAGCGCAGATGAGGATTTGCGCCGGGAGCCGGAGCAATCTGTGGGGCAAAAGGAGGATGCCGCAAAAGGAAAGGCAGCCTTGCGTCAAGATGCTGCGCCGCAGGCGGCCAGCGGGCAATTGGATGGCAGGCAAAAGGAGCAAAGGGCAGCCAGGAGAACTGCCCGGACGGGTCAGCCAGACAGACACAGAGCCGGGAAGTTTTTTTACAAAATGGATGGGATGTTCAAATATATTCCGATTGCAGCCTGTCTGTGCGTGGTATGTGGCTGGGCATTCTATGTCGTTTCCAATTTTCATGGCGTGGATCGTGCGGCCCAATATTCAATGTCCGGCGCGGAAAGCGGCGCGGATGTATCTGTACCGGATACTGCGGAAAACAGTGTGGAAGATCAAAGTATGTCGCAAGCACAGGAAGAATCGGACGAGAAAAGCGCGCAGACCGAAAACAAGGGGCAGCAGTCCGGCCTGGAAGAGCCCCTGCGTTATGACGATTATGAAGGGCCTGTTATGGCTATGACTGCAACCGGGGATACACAGAAAATAAGAACCAGCCGTACCATAAAAAATACAGTCGTATCGAAGGAACGTGACGGAGTCAGCCAGCCGCTTCTTCGCGTCGAAGACTGTTACCGGATCCGGAATACATCCAGGGAAGAAAAGACACTGCAGCTTGTGTATCCGTTTGCCGCTGCGCTGAGCCAGGGATCTGCGGCAGGGGCCCCTTTTTTTGAAATTTCCGGCCAGGATGAGCCAGCGGTATCTTATAGTGTCGGCGAAAGCATGAACGCATACTGGGGACGGCAGCCGGAGGATCAGACATCCATAAAAGATTATTTGCGTTTATCGGATCAGGGGCAGGAATATCAGGAACACGCGCTGGAAAAAGAGGTAGACTGGAATCAGGAAGTGCGGGTGTATTCATTTGTCAAAGCCGATGTGAAAGAAGATGCGATACAGGGCCAGGCACAGCAGGACGCGGGGGTCATTGGCGTAACGGTAAGCGGAGCGGACGCGGATGTACTGACCTATGGCTTTGATTATTCCGCGCAGAGGACAGAGGAAACGGCGGATTACTGTTTTTTTGCCGCGGAAAGGGATAAACAGCGGTATTTGGTAATAACCGCAGAAGCAGCGGAAAGCCTGCGGATGGATGCCTATACGAATCTGGACTGTGTGGACCGAATCGAACACGGCGGGTATCGGATGCAGGAAGAGACCATGTCCTATGCGGATGCGCTCCGTATGTGCAGCAGGGCCGCGATGAAGCAAATCGAGCAGTATTATGAACAAGGGATATTGGATCCGGATAATATACCGCCCCAATTTTTGAATGCGGATTCCCTGTACCAGGCGTTGACCGCAAACAACACGGAAGAAGAATTTTACGACAGGCTGGTGCAGCGGTACGGCAGCTCGGAGCTGTGGGATGCGTTTGAAAAACTAATGGGTGAAACGAGGATTCTTTACGCGCTGTCTACGATTACGATTTTGCCGGGACAGTCCGTGCAGGTAACGGTCCGTACACAGAAGTCCCAGGCTGCTCCTTATACGTATGATTATCTGCCGGCGGCGAACAGTCATTTAAATATAAAGAAAACAGTGGCTGCCTTTACGTTGTCGGATGAGTGGCGGATTGCGAAACAGAATATGGGATTGGAGCAGAAAAAAGGTGTCTGGCGGGCGGTATTCAAAAACAAACTGCATTCGGTTACTATTAGAAACGGTGAATAAATATCTTTGCCATTCTAATAATTTCTTACAGCTTGTTTTGAATCCGATACATTTCGAAATAAGGATTGATTTCTTTTACTGTTAGTGTTTTAATAGATAGGAAGATGTATTTTCTGGAAATGCTTTTCGGGGGATATACGCAAAAATTGTTGTTAGGAGGAGATATTCATGTTTGGATTTGGACAAATGATTGATATGCTGAAAAAAAGTCCGAAAAAAATTGTTTTTACTGAGGGGCAGGATCCGCGGATCCTGGAAGCTGCGTCCAGACTTCTGGCCAGCTATTTCCTGCATCCGATTCTGGTTGGAGAGGAAGAAGAGATTTATGATGCGGCGGAGGAAAGCGGTTATAATATCCGTGGGGCGGAGATTATCAATCCGAGGACTTATAAGGATATGGATGCCATGGTAGAAAAATTCTGCGAGCTGCGTAAATCAAAAGGGGTTACACCACAACAGGCCAGGGAGACGCTGCAGAAAGGAAATTATTTCGGCGCTATGCTTGTCAAGATGGGGCTTGCGGATTCTCTTTTGGGCGGAGCTACTTATTCTACCGCGGATACGGTACGCCCGGCACTGCAGTTAATAAAGACAAGGCCTGGAAACAGCATTGTGTCGTCCTGCTTCATTCTGGTCCGTCCTTCCGCAACCGGTGAAAATGAAGTGTTGGCAATGGGGGACTGCGCAATCAACATTAAACCGACGGAAGATGAGCTTGTGGAAATCGCGATCGAAACGACAAAGTGCGCAAAAGTATTCGGCATTGATCCGAAAGTAGCGTTTTTAAGTTATTCTACCTTTGGCTCCGGCGAGGGCGAGGATGTAGATAAAATGCGTAACGCGGCAAAGAAAACAAAAGAAAAGTATCCGGAGCTTCCGGTGGAAGGGGAAATGCAGTTTGACGCGGCGGTATCGGTGCGTGTGGCGCGTACGAAGTGTCCGGATTCCGAAATTGCCGGACATGCCAATACGTTTATTTTCCCTGATATCAACGCCGGGAATATTGGTTACAAGATTGCACAGCGGCTGGGGCATTTTGAAGCTTATGGGCCGATCCTGTTAGGATTGAATGCGCCGATTAATGATTTGTCAAGGGGATGCAACGCTACGGAAGTATATTCGATGGCAATCGTTACGGCAGCGCTTGCCTGTATGGAATAGTTTCCGTTATAGACTTTGGCATAGGGGAGGGGGCCGGTGTGGCAGCCCCCTATGCCGTAAGGTGTATCAGGCTTCTTTTACGTTAAATACATGGACACTCTCTTTCATCTGCAGTGATAATTCTCCAAGTTCTTCTGTTTTTTCCGATAATACCTGAATTTCTTCGTACGCGGTTTCCAGTGCCGCCATTACTTCTTGTATGCTGGCTGCATTCTGCTGTGCCAGCGCGGCAGAATTTTGGACGGTGTCGACCATATCGGTACGTATTTCTTCCATGTTTGTACTTCCGGATATTACCGTCTTCATATGGCTGGCGGAGTTTTGCACTTCGTTTCGTACATTTTCAAATATCTGTCCGGTTTTTTCTATATTTTGCTGTTGTTTTTGAATCACTGCCTGTACGTCGTCCATACGGCTGATCGTATGGTCTGCATTTTCGGTCAGGTCTTCGACCATTGCACAGATATCGCTGACGGATTCATTGGACTGTACCGCTAGTTTTTGAATCTCGGAAGCTACGACGCCGAAACCTTTGCCTAAATCACCGGCCCTTGCCGCCTCAATTGAAGCGTTTAAGGCAAGCAGGCTGGTCTGTGCGGCAACGGCAGCGATTAATTCGCTGGCCCGGTTGATTTTGTCCGCTGATTCTTTGGTGCGTACGGTCTGCTGGGACAAATAGGCGATCGAGGTGCGTACCTGCTTCATATCGTCGTATAATTCCAGTATTTCAGCCATGGTATGTTCCGACATATCTTGGATCTGGCTGGATATTTGATACATCGTTTGGATTTCCTGATTGCTGGATACGATCATTTCGCCCATTTGCGTAACGCTGCTGCCGGCGGCGCTTGCATCCTCTGCCTGGCTGACGCAGCTTGTCGACATTTCCTGTGCGGATTCGTCCAGGCCTTTCATTAATTGGAGGATGGTTTGGGTATGGTCTTTTAATACGGTGGATGTAAGGTCGAGCTGTGTACTTTTTTCATGCAGCATATCGGCAATCGCACGAAATTTATCGCGAAGCTGCAGGATTTCTCTGCCAAGCATGCCGACTTCATCGGCGCGGTTTAAAAGGGCCGCATCTACTTGTACGGTCAGGTTTCCGTCCGCAATCTGCTGCAGCAGCCCCATGCTTTTTCCAAGCGCGTTGACAATCCGGTTTACCAGCAGGATGACGGTTAGCGCTGTGAGCAGCAAAACAGCGATCACCGAAACCATCATCTGCATTCTTATTTCATGAATGATCTCGGATACGAATACCTGCGGTTTGCCTAGAAAAATCATACCGATCGGGGTATCTGTATGTTCCTGGTAAAACGGCGCGTAGCATACCACATATTCGGTTCCGAGTATGTCTACATGCCGGTCAAAATAGTAGTCGCCGTCCTGCAATACTTTTTTCACGGCCTTTTCCGGTGCTTTTGTGTGGACCTGCCGTTGTCCGGATTCGTCTTTCATGGAAGTCAGAATGCGGGTATCGCCCCAAAATATCGTTACATCCAGGCCGGTGTTGTCTTTGATATGGTCTACGATAGATACCGCCTGGGTAATATTTAAAGTCTCGCCTTTCCATAAATCTCCTTGATCATCCAGCGTATAGGCTCCTTTGTGGCCTACTTCAAAAATATCCCGCACCGCCAATGCCGCGGCCTGCATACCGCTGTAGGCTTCGTTGTAGATTCCGTTTGCGGTACGGTCTGCCGCCAGAATATAGATACCGATCCCTAAAAGAAAAATAGGAAGCAGTCCGATCATCATCATTTTTGCGCGTAGCTTCATGAGTATCCTCCTTTTGCTGTTGTTCGTAAAAAAATATGCCAGCGTTATTATATCAAATCTTAACACTGGCATATACAGCCTGTTCTTCGCGCTATCTGTCTGGTTTTTCACATAAGAAACAGCAAAGGAAGCAGGTTGTAAAAGATGGATATTTCAGGTGGTTTGCGCATTGCATGAAAGGGGGATCAGGATCCTTACGATAAAGGTCTGTTCCTGTAAATAACAGTCAAACTGCGCGTGGTATTTTGCTACAAATTCCTTTACGCTCAACATGCCGATTCCGTGGTCGCCGCCTTTTTTGGAAAGCGGCAGCCCTGTTTTTTTACAAAACAAAACGGAACCGCTGCAGGTATTTTGCATTTCCAGGAAAAAGCTTTCGCCGTTCCTGTTTTTTAGCGTAAGTGAGATCCGGCGCTGTTTTGGATCCAGTTTCGAAGTGGCCTGTATGGCATTTTCCAGGAGATTTGCCGTTAAGATCGCCAGGTCAAAATCGTCTATTTGCTGCTGTTTTGGTACAGAGCAGGAAACATGCAGATGGATCTTCATTGTTTCCGCCTGTTTTGCCATGCCGTACAGGAGGCTGTTCATAATAATATTTTCGCAATATGTAATTAGGTAAGGCTGTTCCAGATACGCAATATCCCGGTCAAGCATCTGTTCGGCTTCGCGGTATTTTTTATCACGAAGCAGTTCCATCAAAAGATGGTCTTTGTGGCGCATATCATGACGCATAATCCGAAAATCCTGAATAGCCGCTTGTGTGGCGTTTGTCTGAAGCTCAATGCCGCGAATATAGGCGTGCAGCTCCCTGTTTCTCCAAAGCAGCCGTTTTTGGCTGGATTTCGCAGAAATATACTGCATCAGCAGAATATAAAGGACTACGACGGTTACAAGCAGAGATCCCGCAGCGTACATGTTGGTTGGATTTTGCTCAAAGGATACCGGAAAATAGAGCATTAAGTAAAATGTAATATAACACATGGCCGGGATCACACAGATCCAAAAGGAACTTTCTCTGCTGACCAGGTTTTTGCAGATATCTTTGATCATATAGTTCATACACAGAAAAACAATAAAGTTGATCAGCGCGCTGGTAACCATCGCGGCGAACGGATTTTGGGATATCAAAAAAACCGCACAGGATGAAACATTTCCTGCCAGTACAAAAATGGAGGAGCTAAATCCAATAAATATGGTATAACTGTCCTTTCTTTTGGCCAGCAGGATGGCAGTAATCTGAAGGGTCAATATATTAGCGAGGGTAACAATTAATTTTGGCCACGTCTCGTTAAATGCATAATGGATTCTGGCTATTTCCGGCAGCATTGACAACATAGTAGCGGCTGCGCAGATCAGGGCCGACCGCAGCAGGGAGTAGCGCAGCAATAGGAATGTTAAAAAATATACCGACATAAATAAACAGGAATTAAATACAAGCCATAATTGAAAAATTTTCATATTGTTTCCTTTCAGTAATTTTCAGATATGTATTGCAGATAGGCCCGTTTTACCTCTGTCTGGCGGCTTTTGCTGATCGGGATCTGTGCGCCGGAGCGCATAGCCATCTGGTTGGTATCATAGACACGGACATGGCTTAAATTTACAATAAATGATTTGTGCGTATGGATAAAATCCTGATTTTCCAAAAGTATGCCGATATCATTTTCAAATGATTTGCGCAGCAGCCTGCTTACAATTTCGTTTTTGTCCGTAGTATAAATATGCAGCGCCCTTGCGGCATTTTCAATATATTCAATTTTCGAATAAGGAATCCGCTGGATACCGGATGCAGTTTTCACGTTCAGTGTTTTCTGCATCTGAAGCGCGTTTCCGACGGCAAAATCCAGTGCTTCATGAAATTCTGTTTCATTGACTGGTTTGAGCAGGTATCTTTGCGCAAAAACGCCGAATGCCTGAAATGCAAAGTCCATGGTAGTTGTCAGATAGATAATGGCCGTCTGCTGGTCCAGCCTGCGGATTGCCTGTCCGATTTCAATACCGTTCATTTGCGGCATCAGCATATCGAGAACGTAAATCTGATAAGTTTTGTGATGTTCGATCTGAGCTTCCAGGTCTTTGGCACATTGGTATGTATCAACGGATAAGTGAAGATCCCTTTGTACCGCGTAATGCGCGACAGCCGCTTCCAGTTCATGCAATGTTTTTGGCTCATCGTCACAGATTGCTACTTGTATCATGATATGGTGTCTCATCTCCTGTCGTTTTTGATCTGTTGGGTAAGGAACTGTCCCAAAATAACTTACCATATTCCTCGTCTTTTTCTCCGATAGCGCCAGGCAAAAATCAGTTACATAGCCCGCTATGCGCCTGATTTTTGCGTGGCACTCTCGAAGAAAAATCCTGCGGACTATCGGTAAGTTATTCCGGGACAGTTCCTAAGGTTACGAAGAATAATCCGGTGCAGCTTTCCAAGGGTATTCACATACCGTTCCTAAGGATTTGGTAACAGTCAGCGACTTACGTTTTTTAGGAATGGCCGTATTCTTTTGCCAGTGCTTCAAACGCAGGCATAGCCGCTTCAATCCGTTTTGTAGGCACGCAGTAGGAAATCCGCACATGTCCCGGGCATCCGAACCCGCAGCCGGGTACAAGCAGCAGGTTATGCGCTTTCGCACGTTCCGCAAACGCTGTGTCATCTGCTTCCAGGGAGCGCGGAAACATATAAAAAGTCCCGCCGGGTTCTACAACCGAATAGCCAAGGCTGCGCAGGCCGGTCAGCAAAATGTCTTTATTCTTCTCGTAAACCGTCAGATCGGACGTTTCATCCGCGCAGGCAGCGCACACCCGCTGAAACAGGCTCGGCGCGTTGACATAGCCAAGCGAACGGCCTGCGCCGGCAATGGCTGCGTATACAAGCTCGTGTGACTGCACGTCTGTCGGCACAAGAACATAACCCATCCGTTCTCCCGGCAGAGACAATGATTTGGACCAGGAATAGCAGACAAGCGTATTGTTATAGTAATGCGGTAAAAACGGCACATCCGTATCCGAGAAAACAATTTCACGGTAAGGTTCATCCGAAATCAGGTAAATCGGATGGTGGTATTCGACCGATTTTGCTTCCAGTATTTCCGCCAGTTTTTTTACCGTATCCTGCGAATAGACAACGCCGGAAGGATTGTTCGGGGAATTGACAACGACAGCTTTTACATCGGGCGTCAGCGCCTGCTCCAGCGCGGTAAAATCAATTTGGAAAGCTTCCGTATCAGCCGGTATGATAACCGGTATAGCTCCGGCGCCTTTGGCAAACACGGTATATTCCGGAAAATAAGGAGCAAAGATAATGACTTTGTCCCCGGCGTTGCACAGGCCGTGGAAGCAGCAGCACAGGGCCGCGGCAGCCCCGGCGGTCATATAAAACTGATCGGCCGAATACGAAGTATGGAAACGGCGGTTGACACAGTCCGCCAGCATTGCGCGTACGCCCGCGTCGCCCTGGGCGCTTGTATAGCCATGGAGCAGGACAGGGTCCATTTCGTGTAAAATTTTTGCCGCAGTTTCGTTTACGCTGGCGGGAGAGGGTACGCTTGGATTTCCAATCGAAAAGTCAAACACGTTTTCGGCGCCGATTTCAGCGGCCTTTTGTTTGCCGTATTCGAACAGTTCACGGATTACAGACCGCTGCGTACCAAGCGCAACCATTTTTTCATTTAAACAAATAGACATATGGATACTCCTTTGTATTTTTATCTATCATGTTAGAACAAGAGCGGGCAGGTGTCAATATCCGGCGCTGCGGTCTACAAGATTTTCCAGCGGTTCGCCGTTTACAAAATGCCGCAGGTTTTTAACCGCAATATCAACAACCAGGTCCAGGGTAAGGTCGAGGTGGAAATCGCCCGCCGCATGGGGTGTGATATAGACGCCGGGAGCATCCCACAGCTTATGGTCAGGCGGCAGCGGTTCCGGGTCGGTCACGTCTAATACGGACCCTTTGATCGTATGATTGACAGCAGCCTCATACAGGGCATCTGGATCAACCGCATTTCCGCGTCCGGCGTTAATCAGGTACGCCGACGGCTTCATATGTGAAAGGCGCGCGGCATTGATGATATGGGTCGTCTGTGCCGTATTCGGCAGGCAGAGCGCGACGACATCCGCACGGGAAAGGCAGTCGTCCAAGATCCGGTCTGCTTCCTGTTTCGGATGGCCTGACAGGGAATACTGCTCGTCTACAAAGTCTGGTTTGTTTGCGGGATGTCTGCGGATCCCTATGATAAAACTTCCAAGCGCTTTCATTCGCTGGGCATATGCACGCCCAAGATCGCCCATGCCGATAACCAATACTACGGATTTTACAATTGCCGCTGCCTTGCCCTCATCTTTCCAGAGACGGCGGTTTTGATTGGTATGATAGGCATACAGGTTTTTCATAAGGGCAAGGGTGCATGCCGTCATATGCTCGGAGACGGAGATTCCATAAGCGCCGGATGCGTTTGCAAGCAGCGTATCCGGCGCCAGCACACCCGGCGCACAAAAAAGATCCGCGCCCGCGGAGCTTAATTGCAAAAACCGCAGGCGGTCTGCCAGGGCGGCCTGCGCCGGAGTAAACCTGCCGACCAGGACGGCGGCGTCTTTTAAGACCGCCTCCGGTATGTTTCCGTCCATACTGAAGTAAAAATCAGCCGACGGCGCAGCCTGTTCCAGGCGCGCTTTTTGCTGCGGCGTGATCGGAAGACTGACGATAATTTTTAGATTTTTCATTTTGATATTCCTGCCTTTTTCTAATTTGCTGGTTTCTGTTCGCTATAGGTATCATAGCATAGCAGGCCGATGATTGCAAATCTTGTCCAGATTTACCGGCCTTAGGATCCGCTCTATTGAAACCTGTAACAGTTCAGATAAGGTGTTACATTTTGACTGCGGGGACGCCGAATGAGGGACGCAGGTCTGGCTTGTGGCTCCGGCTCCAGAATGGTAAGAATCCCTAAGTATTCTGCATTTACGGATCGGCCTGCCCCGGTCGCGGCGCCTAATTCGCCCAGGACCACGCCAGCAGCTAAAGGCGCCGCTTGGCTTCGCCCCTTAGGGTATCAGGCAGAATACTAAGGGCTTCTAACCATTCTTCCAACGTCGCCACAAGCCAGACCTGCGTCCCTCATCCGGCTGGTTTTCTCTGGATCTACGTAACATA
>CAJUIH010000023.1 GCA_910586045.1 uncultured Eubacterium sp. | reverse complement strand
CCGGCTTGCTGGCGGCTTTGGAAGAATGGTTAGAAGCCCTTAGTATTCTGCAAGACTACCTAAGGGGCGAAGCCAAGCGGCGCCTTTAGCCACTGGCGGCAGCCAGGGCGGATTTGGCGCCGCGACCGGGGCAGGCCGCAACGTAAATGCAGAATACTTAGGGCTTCTTACCATTCTGGAGGGCCACCAGCAAGCCGGGCAAACCGTCTCTCCCAGCGTCGCGTACACCAGCCACCAAATAACGAATCAATTCATCAGTAAATCCGCCATCAGCGAATACAGATCTTCCCCGGTTTCTGCTTTCATAACAATCGAGATAATCGGTTCCCCGCGCGTATTTTCACTGTATAAAGCCAGGCAGTAGCCGGCGGCATTGGTCGTCCCTGTTTTTCCGCCGATAATGTTGATTCCTGGAGGCGGCTGTGAAAGCCCGTTTAAAAACTGGTTTGATGTTTCCCATTCCTGCGTAATCTCAATCCCGTTTGCGTCTTTATAAACAGGATTGTATTTTTGGGTATGTATTATTTTTTCGAATGGCTCATAGCCCAGCGCCGCGTGCAGTATCAAATATAAATCATATACACAGGTATAATGTTTTTCATCCTGTAAGCCGTGCGGATTGCGAAAATGCGACCTGGTAGCCCCGAGCGCCTTGGCTTCCCGGTTCATAAGTGCAACAAAGGATTTGGTATCTCCGGATATGTGCTCGGCTATGGCGTCCGCGGCATCGTTGCCGCTTTTTAATAACAGCCCATACAGCAAATCTTCCAGTGTGAGCTGGTCCCCTGCATGCAGGCCGCTAATGGAAGAATCCGCGGACTGGGATGCCGCTTTCGCGCTTACGGTTACCTGGTCGGTCAGTTTTCCGTATTTGAGCGCTACATAGGCTGTCAGCATTTTTGTCGTACTTGCCGGATATAGTTTTTTATAGATATTTTTGGAACATGAAATCGTTTTGTCCGACAGATGAAATACCCCCGCCGCTTCCGCGGCTGTAAGGTCCAGATTTTCCGTGCCGGTTTCGATATCCCTTCCGACACATAAGTCCTGTGCAAAATATTTGATGCGGCTGCCTGCGGATTTGTTTTGCTGCTGATTTGGCACGTCTGGCTGTTCATAGTGGATCGATGTTCCGTAGACATCATAGGCATGGTTTAATTCATACGTTTTCTGCTGTCCGCATCCGCTTAAAAACAAAAGCCCAGCGGCGGTAAATAACGCGGCACAGGGTTTTTTTCCGATCCGGCTGCGTCTGATTTTTTGATCAGGCATAAATCCTCCCTTTGTTACCGATACATTTCACGCCATTCCAAGTCTCCCCGGTCAAGCGATTTTATCAGTAATTCCGCTGTTGCCAGATTTGTAGCCAGCGGTATGTTATGTGTGTCGCATAGTTTTACGACATTATTGACGTCCGGTTCATGTGATTTCGGCGTCATCGGATCACGCAGAAAGATCACTAGGTCTATATCGTTTTGTTCGATCTGCGCACTAAGCTGCTGTGCGCCGCCCAGATGCCCGGCCAGGTATTTATGGATCGAAAGATTGGCTACGTCTTCTACCAGCCTGCCGGTCGTACCTGTTGCGAACAATTCGTTTTTACATAAAATCCCCCGGTATGCGATGCAAAAATTCTGCATGAGTTTTTTCTTCGAGTCATGTGCGATTAATCCAATATTCATTTCGTATACCCCGTCTTAATATTTTTTCGGTTGCAAGCCTACATTTAATACAATTCCTATCCCTATATATAAAGACACAAGGGATGTCAGACCATAGCTGACAAATGGCAGCGGCAGACCTGTGTTTGGCAAAAGCCCGGTTGTAACGCCGATATTTACAAATGTCTGGAAACCGATCCATGCCGCCATCCCGCAGCAAATCAGCCGTCCGGCCAGGTCTTTTGCCCTGCGGCCAATGAGGACGCATTCCAATGCGATTAACATCAAAAGGCCGATAATGACCGCTCCGCCTACAAATCCCATCTCTTCTCCCGCCACAGAAAAAATAAAATCCGTCTGTGGCTCTGATATAAAATTCCCGTTTTTTACAGAATCAAAATTCTCATTATTCAGCCCTTTCCCCCATAACTGCCCGGAGCCGATCGCCATAATGGAATTTTGCTGCTGGTACGCTAAATCCGGATATTTCTGCGGATACCGCCATGCCAAAATCCGGTTTAACTGGTATGAATGGATGATCGTCTGGTCCGGCTGCATAATCAAATACAGCAATACGATAAACGCCGGCATACAGACCGCAGCCGCCCCTCTGATTATTTTATAACTGATTCCCGCGATAAACAAGAGCGTAATAAAAATTAAAGTAGTAGCAATTGTTGTAGATAAATCGGGCTGTTTAAGCGTCAGCCCCAGCGGAAGCAGAATTAATACGCCTGTCACCGCCAACGCACGGAATGTACTGATTTGTTCCTGGTATTTCATAAAAAAAGCGGAAAAAAACAGGATAATCACAATTTTGGATAATTCCGACGGCTGGAATTGGATTCCGGCAATATTAATCCATCTGGATGCGCCATGGGAATCCGTTCCTCCGACAATGACATAGCCAAGCAATGCGATATTCACAAGATACATAGGCCATGTCAGACGCAGCAGTATGGAATAGTCAAATACCGACATAAACAGCATGGCACAGATGCCGAGTATCATGCCCTGGATCTGGCGGTCTTGAACGGATTCATTGGCGCTGCCAACCACAAAGATTCCGATTACCGTAATCGCGATAACCATGAAGCAGAGCCGAAAACGGTAATCTTTCAGAGAATACATTTTAAACATAACACAATGCCTCCCGTGGCTTTTTCTGCGTGTAGGATTTTTATTTTACTGGTATTCCGGCTGGTGCTTGACACACACGATTGGGATATTCGCATACAGCGCAGGGACGCTTCTTCCGTGGGTCTGCGAAACCGTGCGGGTAATCTGGATATCCAGCCCTTCGGTATCAATTTCCATATATTTGGAAATTACTTGAATAATATCGTTTTTGATCATTTCCAGCATATCGGCGGAACAGTCGGTCCTGTCAGAAATCAACAGCAGTTTTAACCGGTCTTTCGCAACATCCTTGGAATTTCTTCGAAATATGAAACGCAATAATCTCATTCTTCCGCCTCCTATACTCGTCTGGTCAGGCCGCGGAAACGCTGGAACCATACCTTTTTCTGTGTTAAATCCATAATCGGCAGCTTTTCTCCGCTGATTCTGCGGCTGATGTTCTGATATGCCTGTCCGGACATGGAATCCAGGCCGGACAGCGGTTCTCCCTGATTCGTGGAAATGACAATGTTTTCATCATCCGGCACCGCGCCAAGCAGCGGAATCGGAAGGATATCGCAAACATCCTTTAAAGACATCATATCCCCGCGCTTTACCATATCCATGCGCACGCGGTTAATCAACAGTTCGATTTTAGGCATTTGCGCGCTTTTTAACAGTCCGATGATGCGGTCCGCGTCACGGATCGCCGATACTTCCGGCGTGGTAACGACAAGGGCGCGGTCTGCCCCGGCGATGGCGTTTTGAAATCCCTGTTCAATGCCGGCAGGGCAGTCCAAAAGTATGTAATCGAAATCTTCCCGCAGTTCGTCCGTCAGTTTTTTCATCTGCTGCGGCGTAACAGCGGTCTTGTCACAAGTTTGTGCGGAAGGAATCAGGTACAGGGTCGGATGGCGCTTATCCTTGATTAGGGCCTGTTTGAGACGGCAGCTTCCTTTTATGACGTCTACCAGATTGTATACAATCCGGTTCTCCAACCCCATCACCACATCGAGGTTGCGCAGTCCAATATCCGTATCCACTAATACAACCTTTTTATTCAGCAGGGCGAGGGCACATCCTACATTCGCTGTAGTCGTCGTCTTGCCTACGCCGCCTTTTCCTGATGTAATAACGATCACTTCACACATAATTATGAATCCTCCTGATTTATTTGAATTAAAATAAATCTTTTGTACAAGGTTCCATTATGACATGTCCGTCCTGAACACGCGCTATCTGTGGAGTATATCCCTCCTCCGCCTTTTTCCGGCGCAGGAAGCCGCCTTTGTTTTTCTTTTTGTCTTCTTCTGCCTGCGGAATGTACAGCAGGCTTCCAATTTGAAGCTGGCCGGTGCCGATGGACAGCGCCGCGATGTGGGCCGCATGGTCGCCAAACGATCCGGCCTGCGCAAATCCGTCCAGCACTCCGAAAATAATAATGCTTCCCCCGGCCGTTACTTTCGCGCCTTTCGGCACGTTTCCGATCACGACCAGCCCGGTTTTGGATTCTACTTCTTCTCCAGGCTGTACGGACCCATAACGGCAGACGGCATGATTGATGACACGTTCGCGGGCAAAAGCTTCTGTTTCAGCCAGCACGCAGGCTTCCTCGATCCTCTCCTGCTCCATGATGCAAATAATATTTACGCTTGTATGGTTCTCTATGGCCGCGATCAGTTCATATTTTTGTTCTGTTAAAAGCTCGCGGCCCGCAAAAGAGATCCCGATACTGGCATTTTTAAAGAATGCGCCTGCTTCCCGAAATTTGGAAACAACTGCCTGTACAATCTCCTGAAACTCCAAGTCCGGATTCAATACAAGGTGAATCCCATAGGATTTACTTTTTATAACAACTGCCTGTGTCAACGTTTTGTGCCTCCTTATATGCGCTTTAATCAGTCACGCCGTTCGATGAATCGTCTACATTAACCGCTTTTCCATTCAGCAGCTTTTTTTCATCCTCCAGCTTAAAATAATATTTCAAAACCCGCGCGGACACATCCGCGGCATTGTGGGAGGTGTATCCGTAGGCAATCCTGGTCGCAATGGATATTTCCGGATCCTCAAACGGTGCGTAGCCGACAAAAAGCGCATGGTTTCCGCGTGTTTTTACTAACTCCGCCGTTCCGGTCTTACCCCCGGCAGCTATGGACAAATCATTAAATTCTTTTGTGGTTTCCACAACCATGCGGTTGCCTTTTTGGATGGCGTTCCAACTGCTGTCCGGTATGTTGTCGATTTTGTTGCGTACGGCCGGCTTATATTTTTTTATGACTTTCCCATCGCTGTCAGTCAGTTGTTTTAAAAGCGTATACTGGTAAACAGTCCCTTTATTGGCAACTGCCGTTATATATCTGGCAAGCTGCACGGTGGCATAATTATGGTTGCTTTGGCCGATGGCCGCCATGACCGGAAAACGGTCGGCAATCTGCGGGCTGTATTCCGGGATTTCCACCCCGGTTTTTTCCCCTAGCCCAAATTCCTCCGCGTAAGACGTCAGCTTTCGGATCCCGGTCGGATCGCTGTAGATCCCGTTTGCAAGGCTCATGTCATAGCCTACCTGGTAAAAAAAGTAGTTGCAGGATTCGCGGATCGCGCCGCTGACATCTAACGGGCCATGACGGGAAGGGTAAATCCAGCAGTTTGGTTCATTATCCACCAACTCAAATTTGCCGAGTCCGTTTATTTTGGTTGCCGTCGTAATCACGCCTTCTGTAAGGCCCGCGGCAGCCGATACCATTTTGAATGTAGAACCAGGCGCGGTACGTTCCTGCGTCGCATGATTTAATAACGATTCTGCTTTATCTCCCTGCAGCTTCGCAAAATATTCCGCATCTACCGTATTGGCCAGACGGTTGTTGTCATAGCCCGGATAAGATACAAGCGCTTTTAATTCCCCTGTTTTTACATTCGTGATCACGCACGAAGCCGTGCAGGGGTCCAAAGCAAGCTGCGCGGGCGTAATTTCTATATTTTGTATTTTTTCTTTCAGAAAGTCGAAAGAAGAAACCATGCCGCCTGCCAACTGCGCCCGTTTTTCCTCGTCCTGCGCAATCAGATCCTGGTCAAATAAAATCAGGCAAAGCTGTGTGCCGCTGATCAGGTCCTGTTTAATCAGATGTTTGTAGATTTCTTTGCGAAAACCGTCGTCGTCTTTTAAATGGCCGATCATATAGTCGATTAGGTCGCGGTATATTTCAGAAGAATCGGAATATTCTTCCTCTGTCTGGAATATATTATAATCAATCCAGTTTGCATTGATGCAGTAATTCAGATATTCTTTCAAACTGATCGTTTCATTTTGGGTCCATGCAAGATATGTTTCGTCGGTTTTATCGATTTTATCTGCCAGCAGCGCCTTTTTATCCTGCAGCATTTGGATCACGTAACTGTAATAGTCCTGGTACTCTTTTGACGCGTTTTCATAAGTTTCCGGCGAAGCCGACATGCACTGTTCCCGCATGCGCGCCAATACGGTTTCCAGATGGCTTTCATATACGGCCTGTACGGCTTTTTCCGTATCGCTTGCGGATTTACTCGTAAAATGCGACGTATCGATCGTATTGTTATTAATCAGTGCAAAATACGCGTCATAAACCGGAATTTTAAGGTCCGATGCTTTCGGGCCTGGTACAAATTCTTTCGCATTGATGATTTTGTTGTACAAAATCCCCGCAAGTTCCTGTTCCAGCAACTGGTAGACGGATTTTTGCAGCTTGGCGTCAATCGACAGATAGACATTATTGCCGGCGGACGCCGCTTTGTGGTTCATAGTCTCCAGTTCACGGCCCCGGACATCTACAAATACGGTTTCGGAACCTTTTTTCCCCTGCAGCTTGGCATCCATAACCTGTTCAATTCCTGCTTTTCCGATAATATCCGTCAGGGAATACGAATCGCTTTCCGCGGACAGTTCTTCATACTCGGTCGTAGAAATCTTCCCGGTATAGCCGATGATCGAAGCAAAATACTCGCTGTCATTATATTTGCGGATATAGTCCTCTTCGATTTCCACTCCAGGCAGATCGGTCCTGTTTTCCTGGATATAAGCCAGCGTCTCTTCGCTGACATTTGTGGCGATCGTTGTGGAAATATATTTTTGAAACTCATTTTGCGCCAGCGCGAAACGTACGACCAAAATCCGGTAGCGAACGGCATCCGAATACTCGCTTTCCTCTAACCCATAGCGTTTGCTCAGATAAGCAATGATTTGTTCTTCGGTCGCTTTCGCCGTATTATATTTTAACGTCTTGTCATAGCCCAGGTTGTCGGGATCCGCTTCTCCATATACATCCGCGCGGAAACGCATCAACTGCGCGTCTTCGACAAGAAATTCATAGTTTCCGTTTTTGCGCATCCGGATATTAAAATTATTGACGTAAGCGTCGCCGTTTTTTTTCAGCACGCTTAGGATCTGCGCAAGCATGCTGTTTAAGGTATTGTTTTTATCGTCCGTATCCGCGTATGTGCCGTTGTCTTCGATTGTTATTTTATAAGTCAGTTCATTATAAGCAAGCACTTTTCCGTTGCAGTCATAAATATTCCCGCGTGTGCCGGGCAGTACTTTTTCTTTTTTTATCTTTAAAGCATATTCTTCCTGATAAGTTTCGCCGTTGATAATCTGCAGTGTGAACAGCCGGTGCAGCAGTACGGCACCCATAAGCAGAATGATCACGGAGAGTACAAACAGCCTGGAGCTGAAAAAGCTTTTCAGGAAATCTTTCAGTGAATCATATTCAAACAAACTTCACACCACTCTTTCTTTCAGATGCCTCCAGCTTTTGGTTGATAAACAGCAGGGCCGGATACAGCGCAATCGTGATTAACAGCGTATATACCAGCTCCGGAATGATTACACGAAACAGGTAATAGCCGATATGGAACTGTCCGCGCAGCATAAATTTCAACACATAAACCGCGATATTATAAGATATATCACTGACCGAAATTAAAAGCATCGGCAGCTTGATATCGTCCGGAAAGAAAAATTTGCGGAACATTCCGTTGCAGTAGCCGGCATACATAAACACAAGCGAATAAAATCCGAACATCGTCCCGTAAAACGCGTCAAAGACAAGTCCGGTAAAAAATCCTACATACATGCCCTCTTTCCTGCCGCGCATAAATCCAAAGGAGGATACGACTACGATCAGAAAATTCGGCGCGATAGACGCAAGGGCCAAAGCCTGAAACAGTGTTGTCTGCAGTAAAAAACAAATAAAAATAATAATAAATATGGTAATCTTTCTTTTCATGCAAGTGCCCCTATTTGCCCTTAATTGTCATCCCCGCGGACAGACTGTTTTTTATCCAGGATTACAAGGACATTTTTAATATGTGCAAAATCAACGGCAGGCGCAATCGTACCGGATTTTGTCAGATTGTTTGGATCGGTTTTTAATTCGCTGACGTGGCCGATTAACAGTCCCGGTACATATTTGCTGCTCGTATAGCTCGTTACCACCTGGTCGCCGACCGATACCTTGTCTTTTTTGTCCGTCAGGTTTGACAGTTCAATGACCTGGGATTCCCCCATCAGTTCCAAATTGCCGTTTACAAAACAGTTATCCGAAGTCGTTAATACCATAGCGCTGACGCTGTTGCGGTCGTCTATAATGGAACGCACATTTGCATAGTTTGGCCCGACATCCGTGACAATCCCTACCAGCCCGCTTCCGGCAATCACATTCATATCCACTTCGATTCCGTCGTCGCTGCCTTTATCAATAATAAATGTATCAAACCAGTTCCCGGCATCCTTTCCGATAATGCTCGCGCTGATTTTTTTATAATCATATTTTTTGTCCAAATCCAGCAGTTCCTGCATATCCGCAAAATCATACTGTTCCATTTTCAGCGTATTTAATTCGGTCGTAAGCTCGTCCACCTGTGCCTGGAGTTCTTCATTTTTACGCATCACATCCCGAAGCTGTTCCAGATTGTCCGTAAGGTCGCTGCAGAGGATGCCAATCCGGTTGATCCCTTTTTGCATCGGGATAAACGCGTAGCCTGCCGCCGTGTTAATCGGCGTAAAAGAAAAGTCCAGCAGGTAGCTGGCAAACATAGCCAGTATACAAAGCGTGCTTAACGACGCCAGCACATACTTTACCGGAATATGAAAACGTGCTTTTCTCCTTCTCTTCATGCCAAAATCCCTCTATTTGTAAATACTTGATTTCAGGCTATAGGCAAGATGTTTAAAATCATTGTCCGAAACAATTTTAATGAGTCCTTGTGCAACCGTCTCTTCCGGATTGTCAGAACAGTTTACCTTGATATTTGTGATTTTGGTAAACAGCTCGTCCAGCCGTTCGATTTTAGAGCCGCCCCCGGTAATATAGATTCCGGAGTGGATAATATCCTTTGCCAGTTCCGGCGGCGTTTTTTCTAAAATCAGTTTGATATTCGTACAAATATTCGTCAGATGGTCACGGATCGCCTCATATACAATTGAAGCCGTAATCTCCATTTCAATCGGAAGGCCGCTTACGACGTCCCTGCCTACGATGACCATTTTATCCTCCCTGCCCTCGAGCGCGCTGCCTAATTCTTCTTTTAAGGAGCATGCGGTTTTGCGCCCGATGACAAGATTGTAGTTTTTGCGGATATAGCTGATAATGGATTCGTCCAGACGGTTGCCCCCAAAATGCAGCAGGTGGCTGATGACCAGCCCGCCAAGCGAAATAATCGAGATTTCCGTCGTATCCGCGCCGATGTCGACGACCATAATGCCGGTCGGCTCATTGACATTCAACCCAAGGCCTACGGCATCCGCGATCGGTTTTTCACACAACAGCACGCTCTTTGGTTTGGCTTTGCTCTTATAAAAAATATCCGAGAACGCCTTTTTTTCCACTTCCGTGATATCCGTCGGTACGGCAACGACAAATTCCGCACCGCGGGTCTTGCCCTTGGCGTTGCGCTCTAAAAACTCAAACAGCATAGCCTGCATATTGTTATAATCCGCAATGACCCCGTTTACAATCGGAAATGTCACCAGAATTTGATCCGGCGCTTTTTCATACATCGCATACGCGTTGTTGCCGCAGGAATACATCTGATTTTTATTGATAATGGCAATCGTGTTTTTTTCATTCAGAATGGTTCCGCTGGCTTTGCAGTAAATTTTCAAATTGGCGGTTCCTAAGTCTACGCCATAAACATTTGCTGACATCATTTTTGTCTCCTATCAGGGATCAAGCAGTCCCTTTTCTCTAAAACTGTAGTATTGATTATCACCGATAATAATATGGTCGGCAAGCCCGATTTGGAGCATCCGTCCGCATTCGGCGATGTGTGCCGTAATCTTTTGGTCTTCACGGCTTGGCCTTGGATCTCCGCTCGGATGATTGTGCAGGAGGATCACAAAAGCTGCATTCGCACGCAGCGCTTCCCTGAAAATATCCCGCGGCGATAAGATCGACGCATTGACAGTCCCAATCGAAAGGACGCAGCTCCCCAAAAAATGGCACTTCATATCCAACAGGCAGACACGCACCTGTTCTTTTGGCTCATGCCGCATCTGTTCCATAAAATACGCCGCTATGGAAGCGGGATTGTCAAAAGACAGATTCTGCATGCGCGTCGTTTCCGCGATCCGTTTGGAGATTTCCGCGATGCATTTTAGCTGTACCGCCTTTACCGGCCCAAGGCCGGGAATCTGCATGATGCGTTCCAGTGAATACTCATACAGGTTCAGCAGGTTTCCGTTTCCATCTTTTAAAAACTGCTGGGCCAATTCAATGGAAGTCTTCCCTTGTTTTCCGGTGCGGATCAACACTGCCAAAAGCTCTGCGTCCGACAAATATTCCGCCCCGTATTTACGGCATTTTTCATAGGGCTTTTCAGAATCCGGAAGTTCTTTTACCGTGAAATGCTTCTGCTGTATAGGTTGCATATTTTATTTTCTTTTATCCTTTCCGCTCTCTCCCGGTCTGGAATAAAAAAGAAATATACAGTTTATAATCTTAACACATTCAATCCCAATTAACAAGATTTCGCTCATAAAGTTTTTGTAAAGACATTAAAATTCCCAGTTTTGCATGATACCAGGTCAGCCCGCCCTGGAAATAGACGTTATACGGCTCCCGCAGCGGCCCGTCCGCACTTAGTTCAATCGAAGAGCCTTGTACAAACGCACCGGCCGCCATAATTACCTTGCTGTCATATCCCGGCATATCCCACGGAGCCGGCGTAACAAAACTGTCTACCGGCGCCGCGGCCTGGATTCCCTCGCAAAACGCGCAAAGGCGTTCCGGGGATTTCAGCGCGACCGCCTGGATAATATCATACCGCGGCTCTGAGCCGTTCGGCAGCACCGAAAAACCAAGCGTTTCGTAAATATTTGCCGCAAAAACCGCGCCCTTTAGCGCAGCCGCCGTAACGACCGGAGCCTGAAAAAGCCCCTGGTAAAAAGACTGGATTACGCCAAGCGACGCCCCGACCTCCTTGCCTAGCCCCGGCGAGGTCAGCCGGTACGCCGCGTTTTCGATACACGCTTTCGAACCCGCCAGATACCCGCCAATCGGCGCTAAGCCGCCGCCTGGATTTTTAATCAGGGAACCGACCGTTAAATCCGCGCCGACATCGGACGGTTCCTGCAATTCTACAAATTCCCCGTAACAATTGTCTACCATGCAGATCACATCCGGTTTTATCTGTTTCGCGAACGCGATCAATTCCCCAATCGCGCATACCGAAAGCGTCGGCCTTGCCTGGTAACCCTTAGATCTTTGAATGGCGATCAGTTTCGTCTTTTCATTGATGGCATGCCGCAGTCCTTCGTAATCAAAACTGCCGTCAGAAAGCAGGTCGACCTGCCGGTATGTGATGCCGTATTCCGCCAACGACCCTTTGGACGGTCGGATTCCAATGACTTCTTCTAATGTATCATACGGTTTTCCGGATGCCGACAAAAGCTCGTCCCCCGGCCGTAAATTGGAAAGCAGCGCGAGCGCGAGCGCATGGGTTCCGCATGTAATCTGCGGACGTACCAGCGCGTCTTCGGTATGAAAGCAGTCCGCGTACACTTTTTCGAGCGTATCGCGTCCAAAATCGTTGTACCCGTAACCGCTTGTCTGCTGGAAGCATTCCGCGCTTACCCTGTTTTTTTGCATGGCCTGAATGACTTTTAGCTGGTTTAACTGCGCGTTTTCATCAATCTGCGCAAACCGTCCGCTTAACCGGTCCGCAATGTTTTCTCCAAATTCGGAAACTTTTCGGCTGATGCCCATTTCCTCATACATGCAAAACAGTCTGTCCCGACTGCTCTTTTGTTCCATCATAGCTGTTAGTGATTCCTTTCTCTCTAAGAATAGCATTCATATACGATAAAATTTTGTCGTTATCATAAGAAAACATCTCTTTATTCAGCCAGATTACGTCTTTTTCACGCCGAAACCACGTAAGCTGGCGTTTGGCGAAATGCCTGGTATCCCGCTTAATTAAATCGGCGGCCTGCGCAAGCGTGCATTCCCCGGAAAAATATGGAAACAACTCTTTATAGCCAAGCCCCTGCATGGAAACCATGTCAGGCGTATAGCCCATCTCTTTGAGCTTTTTTACTTCCGCTACAAGCCCGTTCGCAAACATCTGGTCCACACGGCGCTCAATCGCCGCGTACAGATGCGCCCGGTCGTCGTTTAAGACAAAATAGGCAAAGCGGTAAGGGGATGTTTTCTTACGTTCCTTTTCATTATGCTCAGAAATACGCCGTCCTGTCAAGCGGTAAAATTCCAAAGCACGGATCACGCGTTTGACATTGTTGGCATGAATCGCCTGCGCGGAAGCAGGGTCAACCGCGGCAAGCCGGCTGTGCAGATACGCCGCGCCCTTGTTTAACGCTTCCTGCTCCAATTCTTTACGAATCGCTCCGTCCGTTTCCTGTTCGAAAAAATCAATATCATACAATACGGACTGGATATAAAATCCGGTACCGCCCGCGATAATCGGAATCTGTCCGTTTTGATAAATTTCCTGTATGTATTTTTTCGCATACTGCTGGAAGCGCGCGACGCTAAACGGTTCATCCGGCATCAGTTCGCCGATCAAATAATGCCGCACCCCCTGCATTTCATCCGGCGTAATTTTGGCGGAACCGATGTCCATATATTTGTAAACCTGCATGGAATCAGCGGAGAGGACAGCGCCGCCGATTTGTTTTGCCAACTGGACAGACAAGGCTGTCTTGCCCACGGCTGTAGGGCCGGTAAGGATCACCAGCGGCTGTTGTGTCTGCATAGGCAGAGACCTCCTGGAATAGTTATCAATTTGGTCTTCGTTTCTCATGGTTCTAACTTACTACATTTAACGCAACTTTTCAAGGGAAACATCGAATGACGTAAATTTGTAACAAACGATCATACAATGCGCTTAAATTTCCGCTCGATTTCCGCCTTTGACATGGCAATGATCGTCGGCCGCCCATGCGGGCAGTTATATGGATTTTCCAGTTCCAGCAAATCCTCGATCAACTGCAGCGCTTCCGCGCGGGATAGGCGCTGGCTTCCTTTTACCGCAGCCTTGCAGGACATGGACGCGATTTTTTCCAGAATACGGTCCGGCGCGGCGCGGCCCGCCTCCTGGCTGAGCGCGTCCAGCATTTCCAAAAACAATTCCTTTTGCTTTAGCCCGTATAAATTGGCGGGCACGGCGCATATAGCGTATTCCCGTCCGCCAAAAGAATTAACTTCAAATCCGATCCGTGTAAACTGCGCTTCATATTTATGGAAGCAATGTTCTTCCTGCATGGTCATCGTAATAATGACAGGCGGGCTGACCTGCTGGGAACTAAATGCCTGGCTTTCCAATCGGGCCATCATGTTTTCATACAGGACTTTTTCATGCGCGGCATGCTGGTCAATCATAAACAATTCCTGTTCTGCCTGTACGAGCCAGTAAGTGTCAAATAGCTGGCCGATCACCGTATAATTCCTGCGTTTGGCTTCTTTGATAAAATCGGCATGATAAGCGCCTGATTCCGCAAGCGTAAGCTGTTCAAATTCCGTTTGGCTGTAAACGGGCTGTTTTGCATCCATACAGCTTCCGTGTGCAGGCTGCGCTGGATCCGTCTGGCCGCGTTCTTCCCGGTTTTGTTTTTCCTGTTGAAAACCGCCGGTATCCTTGTATTTTCGTTCATAAGGGCTGTCTTTTCGTACAGCCGCCGCAACCGCCTCCAGACGCTTTTTTTCAAATGGTTCCGGGCCGCGCGGAATTTGTGCGCGCTCGTTTTTTTTGCGATCCGATGTTTGCGTTTTGTCTTCTTTGGGCGGCACCTGCGGGATGATATCCGTCTGTGCAAGCGCGCCGCGAATCACCGCGGTCAGCAGCTTGTAAACCGTTTCCTCCTGGTGAAAACGGATTTCCATTTTGGACGGATGCACGTTTACATCCATACGTGCCGGATCTATTTTCATCTGCAGTACGACGAACGGATACTGGTGTTTCATTACATAAGACTTATACGCGTCTTCTATACTTTTGGTAAGCAGACGGCTCTTACTATACCGCCCATTGATAAAATAAATTTCATAATTGCGGTTTCCCCTTGCAAGGAACGGCTTGCCGATATACCCGTCCACCGTCAGTATTTCTGTTTCTTTATGGACGGGCATCACGCCTGCCGTTATGTCCCTGCCAAAAATATGGTAGATAATATCCTTTAACTGCGTATTTCCATTCGTATGCAGCTTTGGCTGGTTATTGGAAATAAACTGGAATGAAATATCCGGATGGGACAAAGCGAGCCGTTCCACCAGATTGCTGACATAAGAGGCTTCCGTCTGCGGGGATTTTAGAAATTTCTGGCGGGCAGGCGTATTGTAAAACAGGTTTTTTACCAGAAACGTCGTCCCATCCGGCGCACCGACATCTTCCAGGCTTTTTTCTTTGGAGCCTTCGATTACATACTTTGTCCCTGTCAATTCGGACGGGGTTTTTGTAATGACTTCCACCTGTGCAACGGCGGCGATACTGGAAAGCGCTTCGCCCCGAAATCCCAGGGACGCAATCGAAAGCAGGTCTTCCATTGTACGCAGCTTGCTTGTCGCATGGCGTAAAAACGCGGCGGGCACCTGCGCTTTTTGGATCCCCTGCCCGTTGTCTGTAATGCGGATTAAGGAAATGCCGCCATCTTTAATTTCTATCGTAATCGCTGTTGCACCTGCATCTATTGCGTTTTCTACCAGTTCTTTTACAACAGAAGAAGGGCGTTCGACGACTTCCCCTGCTGCAATTTGATCGATTGTTTGTTCGTCCAGTACTTGTATGTCGCACATTGGGGTTCCTCCTAATTTTTTGTTTGGTTTGTTTTGGCTTCCCGTTTCCGGCTGACATCGATGTAATATATGTTCGTGCACCCTAAATTTTAGCAAATAAAGACGACTCATGAATGTTGTTATCTTGATTCATCTGTTAAACTTTATCTCTCGTGAGTATTAATTGGCCGTCAGACCGTTTTATTATACCGCTAACAGCCATGTAAATCAATGATATGGATTGAAAAACAGCTTTGATTTGCATTGCAGGAGTAACCGTTCAGGTGTTACAACAAGAACTATGGTTAGTTATTTTGGACAGTTCTTTACTTGCAAAAAATCAAAAATAAAGCTGTCGCTCTATGAAATTTTATTTCTTAAAGCGACAGCCTTTTCAATTTTATAGATTTTCGCCAATGTTTTCAGCAACGCCTCTATTTTTTAATCCTCAATGATTTTTGATTGCGTCTGTTCTATTATTTCAAAGAATAGAATCGCTCATTATGAAAAGACAATTTCATTTCTAATTTATAATTGTTGGCAGAAACGGTTTTATTTACTCGTTTTTCCAATAGGTTTTGATATAATAGGTCGTTTTATGGAACCTGTATTAACAGAAGAAGAACGAAGCGGACTTTTTAATAGACCGCATTTAGTTCCCTGTTTATAAGGTAAATAGCCATTGTAAGGACTATATAATTTGTCATAATTGCATGGAACGACTATTTTTCCCGTTTTGTCTGCTGCCCCATATTTGGAACGGCTTTCAGACCAAATAATAAACAGGCCTTCTTTGTACGGCGTATTATACACTCCCATACCTTGAATGACTGGTACTTTCAGCATAATTTTGTTCTCATTCGTTGGCGATACAAACAGCCAATAGTTACCAGTTGCATCCAGGCCCTTATAATTTAATTCGTCTTTCGCATAATTGTGTTTTATTGTGGTTGTCTTTGGTTCGCTGCTAATTGGCTGCCCTTTCAAATCATACATTTCCCAACTCCAAGCTGTGCGGTCCGAATCATAAAATCTCCGTACTAAAATATATGTATTACAGGCGGTAACTTCTGGAAATCCCGCACCTGAGTCACGATATATTATTTTTTGGTTTTTGTCGATTACACACCATATATCTTCTAATAGTACACTCGCCATTCCGGCATCATTAAAATCATTCACAGCTTTATATTGAAAAGGGATGACCAATCGTAATTTGTCATCTGCGTATCCCCATAGCCCTTTTCTTTTTACCGGCACTAATCCATTTGAGAAAGATCCGATGTCTTCAATTGTGCCGGATATATTTTCACCTTTACGCCCATTTGCGTTGCTTGGAAGCGTGAGCGGATTTTTACTGGTAGCAGGATCAACCACTAATACAGAACAAGTATCGGTTTGATCTACATACTCAAATCCGTCAACCCATCTGCCGCTGACACGGTCATATCTTACTTGTGGCTTTCTTATTTTATAAGTTACCGTAATGAATGCGGATCCTTTTTTTAAAGCCCTAACTGTACAAGATGAGCCATTTCCGTTCACAGAAATGACAGAATGATTCGTCCAAGACCAACGGTAATTGGTTTTACCACTGGTTGTTGTTAATCTTCGTACTTCATTTATGTTCATTTGTACTGTGCCAGGCATTGAGGCATAAACATTGGAAACTGGCAGCACAAAAATCATAACGCACAGCATAAGCAGAAACGTCAGTGTTGATTTTGCTATTATTTTTTTAACGCAAAATACGTTCATTGCATCTTCACTCCTTTCCATTTTACAGACAGAAATCAAAAATACGGGTTGGCGTTTTAGGATTTTGATGTTTCCTTTCCATTTTCTGGATCGTACAGCCATCAGGCAATCCTTATACTGCTCACATTTGACTATGGGATATTATAACATACCAGGCAGGGAAATGCCATTATATTTGAACAATTTTCGTTTGATATTTCATGTCTGGCGTAATAGTTTAGATAAGGTGTTATCCAGCGGATTTACCACCGGTTTTTCACCTTATTTTGCAGCTCATACAGCTTATTCATCGCTTCCAGCGGCGTCATACGGCTGACATCCACGCTGCGCAGCTCTTCGATAATCGCATCGTCCTTTACCGTATCAAACAAAGAAATCTGCTCCAAATCCATTTCCGACGGCTTTGCTTTTTTCTTTGATTTCTCGTTTTTTACACTGTGTACCGTCAAATTTTTCGTGATCTCTGTGATATCATTTTTACTCAGCTCTTCTACAATCTCCTTTGCCCGCGCAATCACGCTTTCCGGTACGCCGGCCAATTTTGCTACCTGGATGCCGTAGCTCTTGTCCGCGCCGCCTTTTACAATTTTGCGCAGAAAGACAATATCGTCCCCTTTTTCCTTGACCGCGATGCAGTAGTTGTTGACATTATCCAGTTTGCCCTCCAGCTCCGTCAGCTCATGGTAATGTGTGGCGAAAAGCGTCTTTGCCCCGAGCAGCTTTGGGTTTGAGATATGCTCTACGACGGCCCAGGCAATGCTCAGCCCGTCAAAGGTGCTTGTCCCCCGCCCGATTTCGTCTAAAATAAGCAGGCTTTTGTCTGTCGCATTGCGCAGGATATTTGCTACTTCATTCATTTCCACCATAAAGGTGCTCTGTCCGCTTGCCAGGTCGTCGGATGCGCCGACTCTTGTAAATACGCGGTCTGTCAGCCCGATATCCGCAGATTTGGCCGGGACAAAGCTCCCGATCTGCGCTAAAATGACAATCAGGGCAGTTTGGCGCATATAGGTGGATTTCCCGGCCATATTCGGCCCGGTAATAATGGAAATCCGCCTGGAACCATTGTCCAGGTAGGTATCGTTTGTAATAAACATATCGTGCGGGATCATTTTTTCTACGACAGGATGACGTCCTTCCCGGATATCGATCGTGCCGGATGTATTTAGTTTTGGCCTGCAGTAATGGTTTTCCTCGGCCACTGTGGCAAGCGAAGCCAATACGTCCAGCGCAGCGACCGCCTTGGCGGTTTTTTGGATCCGTACGACCTCGGAGGCTATTTTTTTTCGGATTTCACAAAAAATCTCATATTCCATAGCGACCAGTTTATCTTCCGCGCCCAGGATCATATCTTCCAGTTCCTTTAATTCCGGCGTAATGTAGCGTTCCGCGTTTGCAAGCGTCTGGCGGCGGACATAGTGTTCCGGAACCATATTTTTGTACGAATTGGTTACTTCCAGATAATAGCCGAATATTTTATTATATTTTATTTTGAGGTTTTTAATTCCGGTCTGCTCCCGCTCCCGCTTCTCGACGTCTGCCAGCCATGTTTTGCCGTTTGTGCGCGCTTCCCTAAGCTGATCGATTTCTTCGGTAAAACCGTTTTTTAAAATGCCGCCTTCGCGCACAGAAACCGGAGCTTCTTCTTCGATAGAATGTTTGATCAGGTCATAAATATCCTGCAGGTCGTCCAAATCATTTTGTACGGTTCCTAACAGCGCGCAGTCAAAATCATGCAGGATCTTTTTGACCGGAGCGATCATTTTTATGGAGTTTCTAAGGGAAATCAGGTCGCGCGGATTCGCGGTCTGATAGGTTACCCGCGTAATCAGGCGTTCCAAATCATGAATCGAACGCAGGTATTCGCGGATTTCTTCCCGGTCAATCACGTTTGCGTTTAATTGCGCGATTGCATCGAAGCGTTGTTCGATGCTGCTTTTCTCGATTAATGGCTGCTCTACGTAAGACCGCAGCATTCTGGCGCCCATCGCCGTTTTTGTCCGGTCCAGCACCCACAGCAGGGAACCGCGTTTTTGCTTTTCGCGCATGGTTTCCACCAGTTCCAGGTTTCTTCTTGTCGAGCTGTCGATCACCATAAACATGCCGGTTGTATAGGGATGGATCGCGGACATATGCTCCAGCGAGTTTTTCTGTGTTTCATATAAATATTTCAGCAGGGCGCCTGCGGCGACGGTACCGCATGGATAATCTTTCAGGCCAAGCCCTTCCAGGCTGTTTACCTTAAAATGCGCAAGCAGCGTATCCGTAACGGTTTCGTCCGCGAAATACCATGCTTCCAGGGAAGCGATGCGGCTGTTAAACTGCATGTGCAGCGCTTCTATATCAATGCCGCTCATATAAAACGCTTCATTGCAGATAATTTCAGACGGTGCAAACTTATTCAGTTCATCCAAAAGCTTTTGTTCCGTCTCCATTTCCGTTACATAATAATCCCCGGTCGTCACATCCGCAGCGGACAGCCCATAACGCTCGTTCAGATAAGCAACGGACATGATATAATTATTTTTGGATTCGTCCAGCGCCTGCATATTCGTATTGGTTCCGGGCGTTACGATGCGGATAACCTCTCTTTTTACAATTCCGCGTGTCTGCTTCGGGTCTTCTACCTGTTCGCAGATCGCGACTTTGTAGCCTTTTTCGACAAGCTTATTCAGATACCCTTCGACCGAGTGGTAAGGTACGCCGCACATCGGCGCGCGTTCTTTCAGTCCGCAGTTTTTTCCGGTCAGCGTAAGCTCCAGTTCTTCCGATGCCTTTATGGCGTCCTCAAAAAACATTTCATAAAAATCACCCAGACGGTAAAATAAAATACAGTCCTGGTAATCTTCTTTCATTTTTAAATATTGCTGCATCATCGGTGTTGCTTCTGACATTCGATCTGCCATTTTATCCGAAGTCCTCTCTCTTTTGAAAATTTTCGTATTTGCGTCTTTTCATGCTAAAACGGTTTAAAACAGCTTCGTACCGCTTCTGCCGTTTTGATCCCGTCCATTGCCGCCGACATAATGCCGCCCGCGTACCCGGCGCCTTCCCCACACGGATAAATGCCGCGCACACTGCTTTCAAATGTATCGCCGCGCAGGATGCGCACCGGAGAAGAAGTCCTGCTTTCCACACCGGATAAAACCGCGTCGTAACGGTTAAAATCCGGGATATATCCTCCAAAGCGTTCGATGCCGTTGATCAAGGCTTCCCTGACCGGATCCGGCAGCAGTCCGGATAAATCGGCAAACGCGCAGGCACCTTTTGCCTGTGAGGAAAAGCTGCCGTAACCGGAAGAGATTTTCCCTGTTTTATAGTCCCCGTAAAGCTGCTGCGGTATGTTTCCCTGGCACAGGGCAAACGCGCGTGTTTCCAGTTCCCTCTGGAACGCGATCCCGCACAGCGGGCCGTCGCCAAAATCCTGAAAGTCCTGCGGCGTCACGGATACAATTACCGCGCTGTTGCAGTTGCTGCCGTCACGTTTTTGATAACTCATGCCGTTGACCGCAAGGCGCTGCGGTTCCGAAGAAGCATTGACGACATAGCCGCCCGGGCAGGTGCAAAAGGAATAGACGCCCCTGCCGTTTGTATTCGCCGTCACTTTATAAGAAGCCGGCGGAAGATAGCGCAGGTCCGCGCCTTTATACTGGTGTGTACTGATCATTTCCTGCGGATGCTCTATGCGCAGGCCTACCGCAAACGGCTTTGCTTCCATAGTAAGTCCGTTTTGATGCAGCATTTCAAACGTATCGCGCGCGCTGTGTCCGATTGCAAGAACTAACAGGTCAGCCGGGATCTGTTCTGACTGCCCGTTATGCGAAGCTGTAATCGAACAAATCCGCCCGTCTTCGGTCCGGATATCCGTAAGGCAGGTTTCAAAGGAAAAAGTCCCGCCCATGCGGATAATTTCTTCCCGTAAATTTTGAACAACCTGAATCAGACGGTCGGTTCCGACATGCGGTTTATTGACGTACAAAATATTGCTGTCCGCTCCGCAGGAAACCAATGTTTCCAGTACAAAACGATTTCTGCCAAGCGGATCTTTGACCAGTGTATTCAGCTTTCCGTCCGAAAAAGTGCCGGCGCCCCCTTCCCCAAACTGCACGTTCGAAGACGGCTCAAGCACGCCATCCTGCCAAAACGCCGTCACATCCGCAAACCGCTCGGAGGCCTGTTTTCCGCGTTCTAAAATAATCGGCGCATAACCATATAACGCCAGCAGATAAGCGCAAAACAGCCCGGCCGGGCCGCTGCCGACAATGACCGGCCGGTACGAAAGCCGGTCCGCGCCCGCTTTTGGAAAACGGTACTTGCTTTCTTTTGTTAACATAATATTTTTATTGTGAATCTTTTGTACAAGTTCTTCCTCCATTGCATGGTTTGCTTCATCCAAATCCACATCTACCGTATAGACATATGAAACCGCCTGTTTTTTCCTTGCGTCAATGGATTCTTTCCGGATCTGAAATGTAAATGCCTGTTCCTCTGATAGCCGCAGGGCTTTTTGGATCTTTCGTTCTATATCTGCTCTGCTGTGTTTTGCTGGTACTTTAATCTGATGGATACGAATCATAATGCTTTTTCCTTTCCTGTATGTTTTTGTATCAAGATTATGCTTTTGTTTTGCATAGCGGCCTGTTTACGATTGGTTTATGCGTCGTCCTTTCGTATGTGTTTTGCGGCTACATACCCGCTTGCCCATGCCCACTGCAGATTATAGCCGCCGCATTTTGCATCCACATCGACAATTTCACCCGCAAAAAATAATCCGCGCACAAGCCGGGATTCCATTGTCTGTGCATGGATTTCCTCCAGCGGTACGCCTCCCGCGGTTACCTGCGCGGAGTCAAAATTTTTCATTCCGATAATCGTAAGCATTGTATTTTTGAACTGGTACGCAAGCTGCCCCGCTTGTTTATTCGTGCAATGGACACTTTGTAAATCCGGTTTGATTCCTGCGCGCGTAACAAGAACCGGGATTAATTTTTCCGGTAAAAATCCTTTCAGGCATGCGCTGACCGTCTTATGTAAATGATAAATACTATGCAGCCGCTTATATAAATAGTCTGATAGCTCTTGTCGGGTCATTTCCGGCTTAAAATCTAACCGGACGCCTACCTGTCTGTCGTTCGCCAAGGCACGCGCCGCCAAACGGCTGAACTGGAAAATGACAATGCCGGAAATACCATAGTCTGTAATCTGCAATTCTCCGCATTCCTGTGCCGCGCACACACCGTCCACGAACAGGCTCGCTGTACATGCGGTACGTACGCCTGACGGAAGCTTCCAATCCCGGTAATTTACAAGTAACGGGGTCAGCGCGGGAAGCGGCGGGATCAGCGTATGCCCAAGCTGTGCGGCATATAAATACCCGCTGCCGTCACTCCCTGTTTTTTTTGCCGCTTGTCCGCCGGTAGCCAATAGGCAGGACATGGCATAAACAGAACCTTCTTTTGTCTGGATTTCAAATACCTGTACGGATTTTCCACGCAGTTTTTTAGAAACTTTACGAATGTTTCGAATCCCGATCGAACAAATCAAAGGAATCCGCAAACGCTGTGTTTCCGCAAGCAGCGCATAGCGGACGGACGCGGCTTGTTCATTTTCCGGATAGATGCAGGTGCCGTTTTTTTGCAGCGGACGGATGCCGATTTCTTCAAAAAAACGAACCGTATCCGCATAAGAAAACTGCGTGAGCACCGTCTGCAGGAAATCCGGCTGCGCGCAGTAATAAAAATCCGGGTTCTGGTCTTTGTTTGTATAATTGCATTTGCCATTTCCGGTTGCTAAAAGTTTTTTGGCCGCCTGTTCCATATGCTCGAGCAGTATCGGCTTTGCACCGTTTCTGGCTGCCGTAATGGCAGCCAGCAGGCCGGACGCTCCGGCGCCTACAACCGCAAAATCATAGATTTTGTCCGGGCGAATCCATAAACGCCTGTCCGAAAGCATTTCCATTTGGTCTGGAATCATTGCATTTCTCCCTGTGTTTTCTGTTGTCTGGATGTTTTCTAATTTTCCAATGGCTCCATTATAGTTTGGTTTGGAAAGATTTGCAACCGTAAATTTTACTGCCGCCTGCTTGATCAGCTCGTACAGCTTTCCAAATATCCATAGAGTTCCTCTTCGTTTTGAAAATATTTTCCCTGGTTCACAGCCTGCCTTTGTATGGCGGAAAGCGTTTGGCACGGGATGCCTGTATGAAAATAGAGCTGTTGTGTATGATAATGGTAAACGTCCAGATACCCGTCTTTTTCCCGCAGTTCAAACTGGTACGGCTGCGCCTGGCCCGCCGCCGCACGGACGGGCGGACCGGAATCCGCTGCCCTGTCATTTTGGTTTTTGGCCAAACTGGCATTGTCGGAAACATCCGCGGCACCCGTATTGGAATCGGTCTGTATGTGGGGTTCCCCAGCAGGGTTTATCTGGTCGGATTTTTTCCCGCCCTCCAAAGGCACACGCCTGCCGCGGTACTGTACCGCTACGATGATCAACGCTGCGGACACAACGAGCAGGCACAGGGAAATCCAGAATATGCGCATACTTTTTTTATCGTTCATTGGTCCCTCCTTTTTACGTTCCAAAATTTACCGGAAACTGTTTTACAAAGGAGTATGTACATTTTACGGCTGCCTTATACGTGGTATTTGACAATTCAGCCTGTGTTTTTTATAATAAGTCACAAAAGCCGCGTTGGAATACTGCGGCGGAATCGGAGGAAACAAGGCATGCGTACAGCGAAAAAATTATTCTGCTGCCTGGCCGCTGCCTGGCTGCTTTTGCTGCCAGCCGGATGCAGCCGGGCAGGCGAACCAATCAGCCAATCCGGCTTTTATTTTGATACGGTCATTTCCGTCACCCTTTACGACGATACAAAGACCAAAGAACTGGCGCACTGCTTTGCGCTGGCAGAACAATACGAACAATATTTCAGTACAAAAATCGCCGACAGCGATATCAGCCGGATCAATGCCGCGGCCGGAAAGCCCGTTTCGGTACACGAAGAAACGCTTGCCCTAATAAAAAAGGGGCTTTCCTATGCCAGGCTCAGCGACGGAAAATTTGATATTACCATTGGAAAGCTGACTGATTTGTGGGATTTTCATACCGACCGCCCGGTTATGCCGGATCCGGACGCCGTTGCAAAAGCCGCTGCCACGGTAGATTATCGAAACGTCCGGATCAAAGGCAGTGAAGTGACGCTGGCAAATCCGGACGCGGCGCTGGACTTGGGCGGGATTGCAAAAGGATTTATCGCGGACAAAATGAAAGAATACCTGTGTTCGCAGGGGATTGCAAACGGATTGATTAATCTGGGCGGAAACGTACTTGCTATCGGCGAAAAAAATAACGGGGAAGCCTACCGGATTGCGATCCAAAAACCGTTCGCCGCGTCTTCGGAAGCGGCGGCATGCGTGCAGATCAAGGATCAGACTGTTGTAACCTCGGGGATTTATGAGCGATATTTTAAGCAAAACGATAAGCTTTACCATCATATTTTGGACACGAAAACCGGCTGGCCCTATGACAACGGGCTGGCCAGCGTGACGGTCGTATGCAAAGATTCTGTCGATGGAGACGGGCTGAGCACATCCTGTTTTGCGCTGGGCCTTACAAAAGGGATGGAACTCGTAGAATCCCTGGAAGAGGTAGAAGCCGTTTTTATTACGACCGATCTGAAACTGCACTGCTCTTCCGGGATCGGATCAAAGATTTCTAAATAATATGCCGGATGCCCTCACAGATCTTACGCGCTACTACAGGATTATTCATGGTATACAAATGAATCCCGTCTACATCATGCGCTAAAAGGTCAATGATCTGGCTTAGCGCGTAACTCATGCCGGCGTCAAATAAAGCTTCGCGGTTTGTTTCATACTTATGGATGATTTTCTCAAAACGAGCCGGCAGCGATGCTCCGCAAAGCGTCACCATACGTTTGATCTGGGAAGCGTTAATGACCGGCATAATGCCCGGCTCAATCGGAATATCTATGCCCGCGATACGGCAGTCTTCTTCGAAGCGGTAGAAAAAATCATTGTCAAAAAAAAGCTGGGATAACAGTACCTGTGCGCCTGCTTCTACCTTTTTCCTTAAATGGCGCATTTCTTCCACACGGCCCGCGGAATCCGGGTGGCATTCCGGATAGCAGGCGCCTGCAATGCAAAAATCCCCTTTTGTTTTCAAATAAGAGATCAAATCGGACGCATGGGCAAAATCTTCCTTTTCCGGTACATTCGGATTGCGGTCTCCGCGCAGCGCCAGTATATTTTCCAGTCCTTCGCTGGAAAGTTCCCTGGAAAACGCATCGATCTGCGCACGGTCATAACACAGACAGGTCAGATGTACAACCGGTTCCACATGATATTCATTTTTAATTTTCTTGGCCAGTTCAATTGTCTTATTATGGTTGGCGCTTCCTCCGGCTCCAAACGTAACGCTAATAAAGTCCGGGTTTAATTCGCATAAAATTTCCAGCGTCTTATCAATGCTTTTGAGTTCCTCGTCTTTTTTGGGCGGAAAAACCTCAAAAGAAAGGACGCTTTTCTTTTTTTTGTGTATCTCAGATAATTTCATAAACTTCTCCTTTTGATTGATATAGCCGCTTGTCTTTTTATTTCTGCTTGCATGCCCTGTGCAGGATCCGCAACAAATCCGGCACTTCCGGCGCGATATAGGTCGCCCCGGCTGCTTCCAGCTCTTTTCGGCTGCCATAGCCGTAAAGTACGCCGACCGAATCCAGCCCGGCGGCTTTTGCCCCTATGATATCATATTCCCTGTCGCCGACCATAACGGCACTGGTACGGTCTGTCACGTTTCCTTTTTCCAATGCATAGGCAAGTACCTCCTCTTTGCTGGACCTTGTCGTATCCGCATTGGATCCGGCGATAAAAGTAAAATACTGTGCGACGCCAAAATGCTGTAAAATGCGTACGGCAAACGGTTCCAGCTTGGAAGTCGCAACGATTAACCGG
This sequence comes from uncultured Eubacterium sp., assembly GCA_910586045.1. Taxonomy (GTDB): domain Bacteria; phylum Bacillota; class Clostridia; order Lachnospirales; family Lachnospiraceae; genus Eubacterium_J. The sequence goes on along the minus strand of CAJUIH010000023.1, from coordinate 9,446 downwards.
TAGCCTTCCTCATGCAGTTTTCGCAGCAAATCCGCCATACCGTCATACAATGTGTTTTCATACAGCCCCTTTTCACTGTAATACGCGCGGTAATACGCTACGGCCTTGGCTGTATCTTCTTCAGACAATCCATAAAACTGAGAAAAAGAATACTGCAGCGGCGGCCCGATAAACTTGCGCAGTTCGCTGCGGTCGCTGACGGTAATTCCGAATTTTTCTAATGTATGGACTGCAGTGTTCATAATACCAAGCCCGGAATCGGAAATGGTTCCATCCAGGTCAAAAATAATCGTTTGATACATCTTTTTTTCCTTTCTATACAGTTCTTTTCCACTAAAACGCCAAAAACCATACCATAACCGGATACTCAAAAAAACCGGCTAACCGCAGGATGGCTTATTGCCGCTTTAATCCCAATCGGAAGCTTCTTTTTACACATCGTACCACTTCCCACACCCTTTCCATACTCCTGCAGCCATTGGCGGCGGGCCTTGCTGTATTAATGATACGACATGCAACATCATACGTCAATAGCCACCGTCATTTATGATAAGGCTCATGATTGATAATCCGAAACCCCCGGTAAATCTGCTCCAGCAGTAAAATCCGCATGAGCTGATGCGGAAATGTCATCTTGGAAAAGCTTACCTGCAAATCGGCCCGCTTTAAGACCGCGTCCGACAGTCCGAGTGATCCGCCGATTACAAAAATAATGTGGCTTTTTCCCTCTACGCCCAGACGGTGCAGTTTGTCCGCAAACTGCACGGAATCATACATGGTCCCGTTGATCACAAGGGCAATGACGTAGGCTTTTGGATCCAGATATTTTTGCAGACGGGTTCCTTCCTTATTTTTGATTTGTGCGATTTCTCCCTCCCCCGCCCCATCCGGCGTCTTTTCATCTGCGGTTTCTATAAGGGAAAGTTTTGCGTAGCGACCGATCCGTTTCTCAAATTCGGCTGCGGCGGCCCGGTAAAAAGGTTCCTTTAGCTTTCCTACGGCTGCTATCGTAATTTTCATTGTGCTACCTGCTATTTTTGTGATAGATTTTATATAAAAATGTGTTATAATAGTTTTGCAATCATAAAACAAGTACCGAACAAGTGGAGGAGCAATTATGTGGTGTCCAAAATGCAAAGCCGAATACCGTGACGGCATTACCGTTTGCGCAGACTGCGGCGTGCCCCTTGTAGAAACGCAGCCGCTGGATCTGGACCTTTCCCCTGTGGAACAAAAGATTTCCGTGTTAAAACGCATGGACAGCATGGAAAATCTGCAGGCGCTTTCCGACGGAAACCATGCTTATGTGAAAAAAAGCACGAAATATGAAGATATGAAATCTTCTGCCTATGCTTTTCTTCTTGTGGGCGCCGGCGGAATCCTGCTGCTGATCCTGATTCTTTGCGGCGTCATTCTCCCGCAGTTTGCGGCCAGTGTCAAGGGCCTGATGGGAATAGTCATGGGCGGAATGTTTCTTATTTTTTTCATCATTGGCATCCGCTCCTATACAAGGCTTGGAAAATTAAAGGAGCAGTCGGTAAAAGAACGTGAAGATACGGAAGCCGCAAAAAACTGGTTTTTCCAAACCGTTTCTGCGAAATCCGTTGATACGTCCATGCATATCCAAGGATCCGAAGAACTGCAGCAGAAATTTTTCCTGCGCAGCCAATTTATCAAACAGGCTCTGCAAAACAAGTTCCCTGCTTTCGAGGATTCTTATCTGGATTTTTTAACCGAACAATTCTACGAAGAATTATTTCCGCAAGACGAATGAGGAGGATAACAAGATGAAATTACTGGAAGAACGAATACTGGCGGAAGGCATTGCGATTGATGAAAACATCTTAAAAGTAGACGGGTTCATCAACCATCAGGTCGAACCGGAATTAATGAGGAAAATCGGTGAGGATTTTGCCAATCATTTTAAGGATATGGGAGTTACTAAGGTTGTAACGATTGAAAGTTCCGGCATCGCTCCTGCCTTAATGACAGCGGAAGCCATGCAGGTGCCGCTTTTGATCCTTAAAAAATCACCATCCAAAATATTAAACAGCAATATGTTCCAAACTGTCGTCACTTCCTTTACAAAAGGCACGAGCTATGAACTGACGCTTGCCGGACACCTGATCTCAGAGCAGGACCATGTGCTGATTATTGATGATTTCCTTGCAAACGGGGAAGCTGCTACCGGCGCGGTACGCCTGATTCGAAAGGCCCATGCTACCATTGCGGGAATCGGGATCCTGATTGAAAAGTCATTCCAGCCAGGCCGTGAAAAGCTGGAATCGCAGGGGTTCCACATTTACTCACAGGTTCGGATTGCAAAACTGTCGGCCGGCAAAATCGAATTGCTCTCCCAGCCTTAGGAACCGGAGGAACATGGCTTTTAAATCCAGCCCGGAAACCCGGTGCTGGATTTTTCGCTGTTCTGTTTATAGACTGCTGTTTGATTCCGCTATTCCTGCGCCTGTTTTTGATACGTATAATTTACCTGTTTTACGGTACTGCAGTTACCGTTTTCGTCTGTTATAATGACAGACAGGATGGATTCCCCCTCAGGCATCTCGATTCCGCCTGTATAAAGCGTACCGTTTTCCGGCGTCAGCATCGTACCAAGCAGCCAGCTATAATATGCCGTACATCCAATCGGCACGTCAATCGTAATCCTCTGCGGCACATCGTAAGACCCGCTTTCCGGATAGACAGACGGTTCATTTGGGGTTGACTGCGCATGCGCGATATCGGCGCTGATTCCGATCTGATACGTTCCGGCTGATTCATCTCCGTTGATCCCGTTTTCATTTTTGCATACGGCGCGTATTTCATAAAAGTGGTCCTGTTCCAACAGGATTGGTCCCATATAACGGATTCCTTTTTCCAATGGCGGCGACCCGTCCAGCGTATAATAAATATCATAACCGCCTTCGCTTGACATTGCCAATTCCTGCGTGGCATCGTAGACGCCCGGCGTCAGTTCCAGGTAAGGAGGCCCGACGATATATTCACGCAGCATCGCGGCAATCACCGAGTTTGGCGCTTCCGCTTCCAGTTTTTTTATGGCATCCGTATTTCCGTCATCCAGGTAAATATGGAGCAGTTGTTCATAAGCCTGGTAATTATCTTCATCCAGGGCAATTATTTTTTTCAGCACTTTCCGCTGTTCTTTGACATCTTGCGTATCCTCGCAGATTTTATTTTTTAACGCAAGGTATTCCAGGCTTTTTTTGTCTTCCTGTAACAGCAGTTCTACCGACCGCAGAGCCAGGGTATAGTCTTCCTCTGCCAAACCTGCCAGGCATTCCTGATATGCCGCCTGCGTTTTTTCATAAACATAGTCTGTGGAAAAGGTCTGCAAAAACCAGGCGCCGCAGCCTAAACAAGCCGCAACCGCAAAGAATGCCGCAGCCAGTTTTCCAGGCTTTTTTTCAAATGGAGCAAAACTGTCTGCTTCATTTTCTGCGCTGTCTTTTGCATCCGTATCCTGATAAAACGTATTTCTTCCGGTAATCCCATGAAGCGTTTCTTCTTCCATTACGGTATTTAACAGTTCCTTTTCCATATTTGAATAATTAAAATCTTTTGACACAGCTTTGCCGCAGTTGCTGCATTTAAGGTCCGAAGCAGACAGTTCTTCCCCGCAGTCTGCACACTTCATGTCATTTCCCTCCTTATCTGGTTTTTTCGTCCGTTTCCGTTAGTTACAGCCAGCTTTCATTGCCTGTACACAGTTGTACATCAGCATTGCGATTGTCATTGGCCCGACGCCGCCTGGTACGGGTGTGATTGCTTCCGCAAGCGGAACTACGCGGTCAAAATCTACATCGCCGCACAGTTTATTTTCTGCGTTACGATGGATCCCGACATCGATCACTACCGCCCCTTCTTTTACATAAGAATCGTCAATCATTTTCGGCCTGCCGACCGCGGCGATTACAATGTCCGCTCGTTTACAGATTTCCGGAAGGTTTTTTGTTTTGGAATGCGCAATGGTCACGGTTGCGTTTTCCCGCAGCATCAGAATCGACATCGGTTTTCCTACAATATTGCTTCGTCCGATGACCACGCAGTTTTTTCCTGTGATTTTTATTCCGGTCCGTTTCAAAAGCTGGATGATCCCGGCAGGCGTACAGGATACATACCCCGGCAGACCGCTTACAAGCGCGCCGACATTCTGCGGATGAAATCCGTCGACATCTTTTTTCGGAGAAATTGCCCCAATCACTTTATTTTCATCAATGTGGTCCGGAACCGGGAGCTGGACAAGGATACCGTTTACTGTTTCATCTTGATTTAATTTTTCGATGATGTCCAGAAGCTCGGATTCCGACGTATTTTCAGGAAGTTCGTACGACAGCGATTCAATCCCGATATATTCGCATGCACGTTTCTTATTTCTGACGTAAACACTGGAAGCGGGATCATCCCCAACCTGAATCACAGCCAGGCATCCGGTTTTTCCCTGTTCCTTTAAATGCGCCACCTCTTGCTTTAATTCCTCTTTTATTTCCTGCGAAATACGCTTTCCATCGATTAAAACTGCCACATTACCATCTCCTTTACTTTTATTGTTCATTACTTTTATTGTTTATTACTTTTATTGCTCATTACTTGATTGATGTTTTTTATTTCACTATTTAGAGCACTTCTTCTTCGTACTGTGCAAAATCCTGCTGGCTCATTAAAATCTTGCGGGGCTTGGTGCCCTCTTCCGGCCCAACGACGCCGGCTTCCTCCAATTGGTCCATAATCCGCGCGGCCCGGTTAAATCCGATTTTAAAATACCGCTGCATCATACTGACGGAAGCTTTGTCTTTATCAATGATCAGTTTCGCCGCGTCCGCAAAATAAACATCCCGGTCATTTCCCGGCGCATGGTCCGCCTGCGCTCCTCCGGCAGCGGAGGCGGCGTTTACTACCTGTTCCTCAATTTCCGGGCTGTATTCGGCCGTTCCGTTTTGCTGTTTCAGGAAATCTACTACCTGTGTAACTTCAGAATCAGATACAAACGCCCCCTGTACACGTACCGGTTTTAGATAGCCCTGCGGGTAAAACAGCATATCGCCTTTGCCAAGCAATTTTTCTGCCCCGTTCATATCCAAAATCGTACGGGAATCAATGCCGGATGTTACCGAAAAGGCAATACGCGAAGGCATGTTTGCTTTGATCAGGCCAGTAATGACGTTTACCGACGGACGCTGCGTGGCAATGATCAAATGCATGCCGGCCGCTCTTGCCAACTGTGCCAGGCGGCAGATGGCGTCTTCCACATCGCCCGGCGCCGCCATCATCAAATCGGCCAGCTCGTCCACAATAATGACGATAAACGGCATTTTCTGCGGCTTTGTATCGTCCGGCAGGTGCGCGATCTTTTGGATTTTCGCATTATAGCCTTTGATATCGCGTACCCCGTAATCCTGAAATTTCTGATAACGGTCCATCATTTCAGAAACCGCCCAGTGCAGTGCACCAGCCGCTTTTTTCGGGTCGGTTACAACCGGAAGCAGCAAGTGCGGAATCCCGTTATAAACGCTTAATTCGACTACTTTTGGATCGACCATAATCAGCTTTACGTCATTTGGATCAGCCTTGTAAATAATGCTCATAATAATCGTATTGATACATACGGATTTTCCGGACCCGGTCGCCCCAGCGATCAAAAGATGCGGCATTTTGCAGATATCCGTAACGATCACTTGTCCGGCGATATCCTTGCCAGCCGCAAAAGCACACGGTGACGCATGCGTTTGAAATTGCTGCGACTCGATCAGTTCACGGAACATAACCGGAACATTTTCTTTGTTCGGCACTTCTATACCAATCGCTGCTTTTCCTGGGATCGGCGCTTCAATCCGGATATCCGCCGCGGCCAGGTTTAGTTTGATATCATCGGCCAGGTTTACGATTTTGCTGACTTTTACGCCCATTTCCGGCTGAATTTCATACCGGGTAACCGACGGGCCGCAGCTTACATTTAAAATCGTTACATTAACCCCAAAATTTTTCAGCGTCTGCTGAAGCTTTAATGCCGTTTCCTGTAAATGCTGCCTGGAATCCCCCGCTTTCTGCGGGTCTTTGGCTTTCAGCAAATGAACGGGAGGAAGCACATAGTTTTGTTTTGGCTGCTGCACCCGCATCTGCATATCGACATCCGCAATCCCCGAAGCGATTTCCGCCTGGGATTGTCTTGGCTGTGCAGCCGGCTGTTTTGGCGCCGGCTTTGTAGCAGGCGTCCCGCTGGCAGACGTTTTGTCCCGATTTGTATTTACATCCTGCGGGCCGTCTATTAGATCCTGCCTGTTCGTTTCATACGCTGCTTCATCCCCGTTATCTATATCCGCAGCACATACAGCTCCACCGTTTCCCTGTCCAGTTTGCGTTTGATCAGTATCGCACACAGTCCGGCTTTGCATAGCAGGGCGGTCTGGCGGTTCTTTTGCTTGAAAGTTATGCAGCGTACTGTCCAATGCGGCATTTTCAGCGGCGGGCAGCAAATCCGAAAAAACCTCGCTCGTATGAGCCAAAATGTCAAGATCCCAGTCTGTATCCGTTTCGTCCGCTCCTGCTTGTTTTTCCGGCTGTTTTTGCTGCGCAATGTTTGGATGCAGCACAATTTTTTGATTTGTGACTGGTACCGGACCTTCCGCTGATTCGTCCGGCGTCCGGATTTCCGGTATTTGATTTTCCGGCGTCTGGTTTTCTGATACCGGTTTTCCCTGCTGCCCATGTTCCGGCGGATTTCCCATTGTATGGATCGGAAAATCTGTTTCCGCTACGGGCAGCGGGCGGATTTCACTTACGTTATCCGTTATTCTTTGGCCGGCCGGATCCTGTCTGGCCGGACTTTTGATTACGGTATCCGTAGAAACACCGCTGACCTTATTGTCCAGGCGGCGCTGCCTGCGTTCTTCCAATACTTCCCGCTGGCGGATTGTCTCGTTTTTTGCCGAAACATATACTTTTTTGCTGCCGGACTTGATCGGCTTCCAAAGCGAACGTTCTGTAACCAATACCAAACAGATAATCATTGCGGCGATATCTATAATATAGGCGCTGATCGTACCCAGATTGGAACGGATCAGCCAGGTCAGCAGCCCGCCGACCAGCCCGCCGCCGTATTTATGATCCACAGACCACAAATAAGAATCCAGCGGTGAATGATTCAAGCGGTTGCCGCCGATTAGCTCCAAAAACATGCACAAAAAAACAAGAAATACAGCAAAGGCTGCTGCTTTGGCTAAGATCACCGCGTTATCCCGATTAGCAATGACAAAAGCCGTACCCGCAAACAGCAGGATTGGAAATATGTAGGCAAGAAAACCAAATAGCCCAAAAAATATGTCGCTGATTGCATTCCCCAGTTTGCCGGCAATGCCAAAATTACTGATAAACAATATGACGGATAAGGCAAGTACGCCCCAGAGGATCACTTCATTCTTAAAGGAAACTTCCGGACCGCCGTGATCGTTGTTTGCAGCCGATGATCGCTTCTTTGCCATTTTATTCCTCCATGTTTCTTCCTATCCATACCTGCTACAAAATGAAATAGGCACCAATCGAAATCGCGCCTACAACCAGGCAGTAAATGGAAAATATCGTATATTTTTTCTCCTTTACAACAAACAGCATAATCTTAATGCAGATATACCCCACCGCTGCGGCAACCAGCGTGCCGGCCAGATAGTTCATCCACTGTGTCGATGCAATCTGCACTTGATTGATTTTGAATATCTGCAGGACAAGGGAGCCTAAAATAGCGGGGATCGACATAATAAACGAATATTTGACGGCAAACCTGCGGTCAAATCCGCTTAACAGACACGCCGTAATCGTCGTACCGGAACGTGAGATACCAGGCAGCGTCGCAAATCCCTGGCAGATGCCGATCACAAATGCATTCGTATAGCTGACATGTTTTGGGGTCTTGCTCCCTTCCTTACACCGGTCCGCGATAAAAAGCAGGACAGATGTAATAATCAGGCAGATTCCCGGTACCAGCAGGATGGTAGAAGCCGCCTCAATTAAATCCGAGGCCGCAACCCCGATAATGCCGGTTGGAATCGTTGATACAATTACCAGCATGACGAACTTGCGGTATCCATTACAGATGATCCTGCGGTAGGGCTTTTCTTTATTTCCCGATAAATGCGCCGCCGCAACGCCGACATTTACAAAAAAATCCCCAATAATTGCAAATCCCTCACAGATCATTTTCCAGATATCCCGGTAATATACCGCAAATACGGCCACCAATGTTCCAAAATGCAGCAGACAGTCAAAAAGCAGGCCTGTTTCCTCCAGACCAAATGCAATCTGGAACAGGGCCAGATGCCCCGAACTGCTGACCGGAAGGAACTCGGTAATGCCCTGAATGAGCCCCATGAAAATCGCGTCCAATAATGACATAATATGCCTCCTTATTGACAGCAGGAAACCATCCTGTGCCGGTTTGGATTCCTGCCAGAAATAATCATATGAAATTATATTACCATAGATTGGCGTAAATGTCATTCTCTTTCCATTTATATGGGAAAAAATTTTTCAGGTGTTACATTTTTGCATGGCGGGACGCTGGGAGAGACGGTTTGCCCGGCTTTTTGGCGGCCCTCCAGAATGCCAAGAATCCCTAAGCATTCTGCAATTTACGGATTGGCCTGCCCCGGTCGCTGCGCCTAATTCGCCCTGGCTGACGCCAGTGGCTAAAGGCGCCGCTTGGCTTCGCCCCTTAGGTAACCGGGCAGAATGCTAAGGGCTTCTAACCATTCTTCCAAAGCCGCCAAAAAGCCGGGCAAACCGTCTCTCCCAGCTATTCTTGGCATGCTTTACAACTGGTATCCTCTATACGTAATCGTAAGTAGCGCCCTGTAAAGTCTAAAAGTGTTACAAAACATTTTATTTGTCTTTGGTAAAATATCAGTAAAAATATGAGTAAAAGATTGAAAAGGCTGTATCCTAAGCCAATTTTTGCGCAATAGTTCATTTTCAGTGCCGTGTTTAGTAACAGTTTTAGACTTTACAGGGCAATAGTACATCAGCTATGAAATATCCTGCGTAAACCTATGAGATATTTCATGACTGGTGTAACTGGTGTAGCATGATTCAAAACCGATGTTTCGGTATCCTATATAAACGGCGTAAAATTTCAGCACAATATCATTTGTTTCTGGCCCGCCGTTTATCGGGTTTATTGTGCAGTATTCAATCACCGAATATATAAGTACGGTATGTTACGTAAATTCAGAGAGAACCAGCCGGATGAGGGACGCAGGTCTGGCTTGTGGCGACGTTGGAAGAATGGTTAGAAGCCCTTAGTATTCTGCAGGATAACCTAAGGGGCGAAGCCAAGCGGCGCCTTTAGCTGCTGGCGTCAGCCAGGGCGAATTAGGCGCAGCGACCGGGCAGGCCGATCCGTAAATGCAGAATACTTAGGGATTCTTACCATTCTGGAG
>CAJUIH010000022.1 GCA_910586045.1 uncultured Eubacterium sp. | reverse complement strand
GGGCCGTCAGATAAATCAGATAGGCGCTGCTGGATGCCCGGACTTTTTTCCCAAAATCAAGCCCGCTTCCATCCGGCAATAGAATATCACTGATAATAATGGAAATTTCTTTTGTTTGAGACGCCAAATACTTGTATGCCTGCGCCGCTGTAAATGCCGAAAGTACCGTATATCCGGCTTTTTGCAGGGTGACGGTAATGCCCCTGTTTAAATTTTCGTCGTCTTCCAATAATAAAATCGTCTGCATCATAGGGTCCTTATGGCAAAAACACCTTTCTTTTATTTGCTTTCCGTAAACAGATGCGCACAGGCAACATCCGGCGGGCATTGCACTTCCAAACCCGCAATCCGCTCATACGCCTGGAATAATTCCGCCCTGATCTGCGCCGTTTCTTTTGGCAGTGCATCTTCCATCAGACAAACTTTCAAAGGCAGGCCGTGCGTCCCATGCGTGTTGTCCGGCTTTGGGTGGATCACTAAAAACGATGCGCTGGTACCAGACACGGTTGGTTTTGACTTTAAATACGCGCTGCTGTAAAACGACAGGCTTACATCCAGCGTGCATTCATATTCCACTAATGGGCAGCGCATTCCGCGCGGACATTTGCGCTCCAGCAATTTCGCGGTTTTTTCTTTCATCTGCTCCAATTCTTCCAGTGTCATATGCTCCAATGCACGCGTCTGATATTCGGGCATCGCCCACATTTCCTCCAAATCTTTCCAAGGGTCCATAAGCGTTACTCGGTTAATATAGCAGATCCCATCCCGTGCCTGTCCCTTTTTGTCAGTAAGCGTAAATGAGATCTGCTTATCACTGCGGATCTCTTGTTCTTCCTGTGCAATCGTAAGCAAAACCCGCTTTTCAATCAAATATTCCCGACTCCCCGTTCCCCACCGTAAAACCATCGGCTCCTGCCCGCAGTCTAGCAACTGGCGAAACGGATGGCGGCATTCATACTGGATGAACTGGATCTGTTCCCAATCCATCTCCATAAACGGATGGTCCTTTGGCAACTGCCAGCCAGCCTGCATGATTTGCAGCAAATAGACAAGCACATCGTGATTCGTGCCCATATTATAAGAAGTGGCGCCTGCGAGTTCCAAAACCGTATCACCGACGGTTACCGCTTCCATATAGGCAGCTATGCCGGTATCCACATCCATAGTATGCTGTTTCATGGAACTTCGCATAGTTTTGCAATCCGCCTGTTCCTCCTGCCACAAATCCGAATCGGTTTGTACAAGCACACTAAGCCGCGCCTTTTCCCCTTTGCGGGTCATTGCGAGCAAATACAGGTACTTTTCCTGTACCTGCACCGTTCGTCCGATGATCTGTATTTCATCAAACTGGTTTTCCTGTTTTAAATAATTCAGCCATTCAAAAGTCATGTCATCCTCCTGCAGCATCTGCTCTCTGTCCTTGATCTAAAAATCCTTTTCTTACGAAAATAAAAATGAAATAAAAAGAAAGCAAGCCGAAACCCCTTTTCTTTTACAGGTATTCCAGCTTGCTTTCAAATAAAAATAAAACGAACCTATTTTCCAATGGAATAGACGGGAATCGAACCCGTGTCCAAAGACCTCTCCACCGTACTTCTACGAGCGTAGTCAGTGTTTTAGCATTCCCTCCGCGGCTCCCGCACGGACACGGTAACCGTTTTAGTAGCTTCATAATACGCCTGCATGCGCAAAGCTTTGCATACATCGTTTCCTACATCGTCGATGCCTGGGTTCCAATGTGTAGGTGCATCAGATCAGACAGCCACAACTAGGCAGCGTATGCTAAATTATCGTTAGCGTTTAATTTTAAGTTTGAGAGTTAACGCATCTCCTGCGGCTCGCTTCTCCAGCTTCAAAACCCCTGTCGAAACCTTTACTATCCCTTACAAAATAATAGCTGCTGTACCAGCTAAAATACGAAAACATCATAGGGACTGCTATATGTTTTAGTATAAACCGGTGCGGCGTGTCTGTCAAGCTTTTTTTTACAGTGGGTGCAGGGCGTTGGTTTTTTGGCTGCGCGGACGCTTGGAGAGGCGGCTTGCCGGACAAACCGCCTTTCCAAGGCTGACTTCTATATGCTTTACAACGATCGTCGTTATGTATTCGTAATATCTAAAAGCGATTGATGAAATTCCAGCTATCGTTCATCTGCTGTTTTACCATCCTGTACATGATATTTCATATTTAACTTGAAAAATATGTTAATCCTGAGAATACCAGCCGGATGAGGGACAGGGGTCTGGCTTGCGGCGACGTTGGAAGAATGCCTAGAAGCCCTTAGCATTCTGCTCAACCACCTAAGGGGCGCAGCCAAGCGGCGCCTTTAGCTTCCGGCGCAGCCAGGGCGAACTAGGCGCCGCGACCGGGGCAGGCCGATCTGTAAATTGCAGAATGCTTAGGGATTCTTGGCATTCTGGAGCCGGAGCCGCAAGCCAGACCCCTGTCCCTCATCCGGCGTCCGCGCAGCCACAACATAACACAACCAGCTTCCAAACTGTTATACGCAATAAAATAACCCGCTTTGTCAAGCAGCCTGTGCCTGGCCAAAACGGGTAAACTTTATGTATTAACTCATAACTTTCTCATCTGCGAGTACAAATTGTCCGACCAGCTCATCCAGCATAGATGCCTGCGCGGATAATTCCTGGCTGGTAGCCGATGATTCTTCCGCCGTTGCTGAATTGTTCTGTACAACTTCAGAAATCTGCCCTACGCCCTGCTCTGCCTGGCGGATCACATTGGTCTGATCCTTTACCATGACACTCAGTTCTTTTGAGGACTGCGCGATCTGCTTGATCCCGCTGACTACAATCTCGATCGAACTGGAAGCATGCTCCACGGCGCGGTTGCCTTCTGTAATTTCCTGCATGGAACGCTCAATCAGTTCCCTTGTATCTACAACCGCTTTCGCACTCTGTTCCGCAAGCTGGCGGATCTGCTCCGCAACGATTGCAAAACCGCGTCCGGCTTCGCCCGCACGCGCCGCTTCAATCGAAGCGTTCAAAGAAAGCAGGTTTGTCTGCGACGCAATGGATTCAATCTCAGAAATAATATTTCCGATTTTGGAAGAAGATTCACTGATCTTTTCCATGGCCGATACCATCGTATACATCTCTGTACGGCTAAGGTCTGCTTCATCCGCATATTTTTGAGCCTGACGGTAAGATTCTTCCGCGCTTTCCGCACTTTTTTCAATCGTGTCGGTAATATCGATAATCGTTGCCTGCAGCTGCTCAATGGCACTTGCCTGTTCGGTTGCGCCTTCTGCAAGGCTTTGAGACGCATCTGCCAGATTCGTGGAACCGGCTGATACCTGTCCGGAAGCTTCTCCAATTGAACTAAGCGTCTTTGTCATCTGATTGCGCAGTCCGCGCATGGACATTCTTAATTTTTCAAAATCATTGGTATATTTATCACTGGCCTTGGATCTGACCGCATAATTTCCGCTTTCCATCTCCCCGAGCACTTCCCCGATATCATTAATAATTACGTTTAATGTATCTGCCATCTCGGTTGCATCCTGGATCATTTCCGCTACTTCATCGTCCGATTTCATTTCAGGGAACGGAGAAGTCAAATCTCCCTGCGCAAACGTCTTTAAACGATCGCCTAATTCTTTCATTGGAAGAGAAATGCCCTGTGCGATCTTTTTCCCGATGCGAATGGAAATAAAAATTGCGATAACCACAACGGCGATAATTACAAAAGCAAGGATTAAACTCAAAATAGTAAGCGTTTCGGAAAGTCCTTGTCCCTCGTCTACCTTTACCGTTAAAAGGCCCTGCATTTCATCAGAAATTTCATTATACACGCCTGCCAATTCATTTAACGCGATATCCTGTGCCTGACTGCACAGCTCCCGGTCTGTCGTAGCACCGATTGACATAATCCGTTCATCCAGCTCCCAGTATTCCTCCAGGTCTTTCTCGATCTGATCGTAGGTTTCTCTGCCGGATTCTGATACGATCGTATTTTCTATTTTCGCAAAATTTTCAAGGAATGCTGCTTTTGCTTCATTGTGCTGCTGCACAACAGCATCAATGGCATCCTGGTCATCATAACCGATCGTTGCGCGAAGTGATGATCTTACATCTGCAAATTCATACATTGCCTGTCCGATATCCCCTTGCGCAAAACCGAAATTTTTCAGTGCATAAGAATACCTGTTTGCAACGATTACCATTGCAATCAGCCCGACAAGCGCTGATATTGCCGTAACTACCGATACTAGAAGAAAAGCTTTTGACAGCCTTTTTTCTATTTTTTCATTTTGGAACATGAATCATTCTCCTCCTCATTTGACAATATTTAACCAGGATCAACCCCCAATCATGCCTGCTGTTATAGCTACTGCGGTTCCTGTACCTTTTATTATAGCTTATTTTTGTGACTTTTCAATATTAAATTTAATAATTTTACAAACTGCGCCGACCGTTTGTATTGGCTGGTTCATCCAGCAAATAGTCGCAAAATACATAATTGCTGACATCAATCCCATAATCGGTAAGCGCATACCCGGTCTGCGTTTTTTGCAGCAGTTTTTCCCCGATCTGTTTTCTTAGCACATCTCCGTAGACCTCTTCGATAGCCTCCGAAAACTGTTCATAGAACGCCCCTGCCGCGACTCCGCGCATCATGCGAAGTCCCAAAAACATAAATTCTTCCATCTGTGCCTGTCTGTTCAGATCTGTTACGTTTTCATGCCACGCAGAGCAGTATGCACGCCGTACCCCGTCACCGTCCTTTTTCTTGTTACAAGGATCCTGCCTGGCGAGTCTAAAATCTGTCGACAAATATTGTTCGATATCCGATGTATTGGAAAACCGTACGTTTTCCACCATAGATGCCGCACCGATCCCAAATCCAAGATAATTTTTCCTTGTCCAGTAACCGATATTATGCCGGCACGCATATCCGGGCCGTGCATAATTGGATATTTCATACCGGTGATAGCCAGCGGCCTGCAGCAGCTCTTTTGTGCGCACATACATCAAACGCTCTGTTTCCTCCGAGGGAAGCAAGTGCTGCGTGCCTCCCCTGCTCCGCTGTTCCTGAGCCTGTCCGTATTGCGAAAAAAAGGGCGTCCCCTCTTCGATTAAAAGGCTGTAGGCGGAAATATGTTCCGGTTCCAGCCCGATCGTTTTGTACAGCGTCTGCTCATAGTTATTCACATCCTGGCCCGGGAGCGCAGACATCAGGTCGATATTGATATTTTGAAATCCAATTTCGCGCGCCAATATGTAATTAGAAACAAACTGCTCATACTTATGGATCCTGCCCAGCAGGCGAAGCTGTCTGTCATCCGCGGATTGCAGCCCGATGCTGAGCCGGTTGATGCCGGATGCCCGGTAAATACGCAACTTTTCTAAATCCAGCGTACCGGGATTGCATTCTACGGTAATTTCCGCATCCGCAGACACGTCAAAGCTTTTCCAAACCTGTTCCAGCAGGCGCTGCAGCGCTGCAGCAGCAAGAATCGACGGCGTACCTCCGCCGATAAATATCGTTGAAACGCGAAATTCCGGATAACGGCCAGCCAGCGCTTGGATTTCCAGCAGCATCTTTTCAATGTAAGCCTGCCGTACATCCTCCGGCGCCGGAGCGGATAGGAAATCGCAGTAATTACATTTTCGGATGCAAAACGGAATATGCAGATAGAGTCCGAGTTCTTTTTTCGCAGTACTTTTGGTATCCACTCTGCAAACATCCTCCTTTCAGACGGTAGCCCCGGGTTATGGATCAATCCTCATCCAGCTTTAACACGCTCATAAATGCTTCCTGCGGGATTTCTACGCTGCCGATCTGGCGCATCCGTTTTTTCCCCTCTTTCTGCTTTTCCAGCAGCTTTTTCTTACGCGTGATATCCCCGCCGTAGCATTTGGCAAGGACGTCTTTGCGCACCGCGCGCACCGTTTCCCTTGCGATAATACGGCTGCCGACCGCCGCCTGGATCGGGATTTCAAATAAATGCCGTGGGATTTCGTCTTTTAGCTTCTCGCACATTCTCCTGCCGCGCTCATAGGCTGTCCCGGAAAACACAATAAAAGAAAGCGCGTCCACTTCTTCTTTGTTGATCAGGATATCCAGTTTGACCAGATCGGATTTTACATAGCCTTTCATCTCATAATCAAACGACGCGTAACCCCTGGACCTTGATTTTAGGGCATCAAAGAAATCATAAATAATTTCATTCAGCGGGATCTCATATTTTAACCTCGCCCTTGTCTCTTCCAGATATTCCATACTGATATAAATCCCGCGCCGCTGCTGGCACAGCTCCATAATCGATCCGATATACTCGCTGGATACCATAATTTCCGCCGATACAACCGGTTCTTCCATGTAGTCGATCTCCGACGGTTCCGGCAGGTTTGACGGATTGGTTAATTCGATCATAGTCCCGTCCGTTTTATAGACACGGTAAACGACGCCCGGCGCCGTTGTTACGAGATCCAGGTTAAATTCCCGCTCCAGCCGCTCCTGGATGATTTCCAGATGCAAAAGTCCAAGGAACCCGCAGCGAAAACCAAACCCCAAAGCCACTGATGTTTCGGCTTCAAACTGCAGCGCCGCGTCGTTTAGCTGCAGCTTTTCCAACGCGTCGCGAAGATCCGGGTATTTTTGCGTATCGGCCGGGTAAAGGCCGCAGTAAACCATAGGATTTACCTTTTTATACCCCGGCAACGGGTGCGCGCACGGACGATCCGCCTGTGTAATCGTATCCCCGACCCGGGTATCCTTGACATTTTTCAGGCTTGCGGTAAGATACCCGACCATTCCGGCGCTTAATTCCTCACACGGGATAAACTGGCCCGCCCCGAAATAGCCGACTTCTACAACCTCCGCCGTCGCCCCGGTCGCCATCATCCGAATTTTGGTGCCTGTACGCACAGAGCCGTCCTTAATCCGGCAAAACACAATCACGCCTTTGTACGAATCATACTTGGAATCAAAAATCAACGCCTGAAGCGGTGCCTGCGCATCTCCCGCGGGCGCCGGTATTTTTTTTACGATTGCCTCCAGTACCTGCTCGACATTTAACCCGGTTTTCGCGGAAATCAAAGGCGCGTCCGAGGCATCAAGCCCGATAATGTCCTCAATTTCTTCTTTGACGTGGTCTGGGTCCGCACTCGGCAGGTCGATTTTATTGATCACCGGAAAGACCTCCAGGTCATGGTCCAGCGCCAGATACACATTTGCAAGCGTCTGCGCCTCAATCCCCTGCGCGGCGTCCACGACCAGGACTGCCCCGTCGCAGGCCGCAAGACTCCTGGAAACTTCATATGTGAAATCCACGTGTCCGGGCGTATCGATTAAATTAAAAATATATTCTTCCCCGTCTTTCGCCTTATAAATAATACGGACGGCCTGTGACTTGATCGTAATGCCCCGCTCCCGCTCCAGGTCCATATTGTCCAAAACCTGCGCCTGCATCTCCCGCTGCGTCAAAAGCCCGGTTTTTTCAATAATACGGTCTGCCAGCGTTGATTTTCCATGGTCGATATGAGCCACTATACAAAAATTCCTGATTCTGCTCTGATTAGCTGTCATAGATTCCTCCGTTTGCTTTTTCATTTATGTATCAGACTGTATTACAGTATATCTTGCAGCCAGCCGGAAGTCAATCTTGAATTTCAACGAACCAGAAATCGTGTTACATTTTGGACTGCCGGACGCATGGAGAGACGGTTTGCCCGGCTTTCCATGCTAATCTTCGCAGGCTTTACAACTGATATCCTATACATAATCGTAATGCACAAAACGGATTCGTGAAATCTTGTAGCCAGAGAAAACCAGCCGGAGCCGCAAGCCAGACCTGCGTCCCTCATCCGGCGTCCCCGCATGCATATGGTAAAAACCGCGAATGTACACGGGATCTCCTTGGATTTTTGTCCTGTGACTTTTACTGTGCTTTGCCGGACAGCACTTTATCCAAAAGATCCGCTAACGGCGGCATTGCGTTTAATACCTCCTGGTACGTATTTGTCTGCGCGCCGACTTCCACCAGCAGGGATTTCGGCAGATAATGCATATTGTAGCGGTATCCCCGCAAATAAATAAATCTGGAAAGGCCCGGATAATACTCTGCAGCCGCAAGCTGCATCTGGAAAGAAAACGCAAGGTTGTCGGCCAGATTTGGATTATATAAATATCCGATATCCCCCTGTGCCGTCGTATGGCTTAGCCCATTGAAAAACATAATGGTCGCCGTCTGTTTTCCATTGACATTCCCTACCAGCCTGGTGCCCTCCGCAACGCCGTCCCTGTGCAGGTCAATAATGACCTGGATACTTGGATAATCTTTTAATAACTGCTCCAGCGCCGGGGCGGAGCGCGAATAGGCCGTATCCCGGTCCGGAAGGTCATATTTTCCTTTATGGTGCAGCACCTGATAACCGTATTTTTCCTCCAGCAGTTCGGTCAGTACATCTCCAAGCCCCACTACCGACTGTGTCTCGTCTTTTGAATCGGCAAAACGCTCCTGCGAATGCGTATGGTAAATCAAAATCTGCGGCCCTTCCTGCTTCCGGTTGATGCGCATATCTTTTGCCAGCATTTTTGCCGCATTTAGCTGGCTGCTGTTTGTAGTTGTCGTACTGTCTACCCGGTAAAAATTCTGCAGCAAATAATCAAAATCATTCAGCTTTTCTCTGGAATATTTGCGCACTTTTTCCCCTGGCGCCGCTACAGGCTCCACTTTTGGTTTTGTGTGCTGAGCCGCCTGTTCCCGCGTGTCGGCCGCGTCCTGCCCAGCCTGGTCCTTTGACAGCAGTTCTTCCCCCGCTTCGACTAAGGCACCGCAGCTTTCCTCTTCCTCTCCCGGCATCCCGAGCATTCCTAACGTAAACTGTCCCTCATCCCCGCGTGCGTACCCGTAAATCGGAAGCAATGCATTGACACTGGAAGCAAGATATTCATAAATAGACTTTTGACGGGAAGCGGATGCGTCATATGTCAGGATCGGAATACAGCTTTGAACGGTCTGATAGCCAAAATTTGCCTGCATCGAACTGACCGCGGCGTCTAGAATGGTATCCTGGGTAATGCCAAAAACCTGCAGCAGAGAAACACAAACAGACGTCACAAGCACCAGCGGAAAGGTTCCAGCCCAACGTTTCTTGTGGTGTCTAGCCCGATACTTTTTTTGTCGATGCAATGCATGATTGCGCAAAGTCTGAAAGCGCAGCATTTGATTACGCATTTTTTATCCTCCCATACCGCATTTTACTCATCCTGCCAGCCGACTGCCTGCCGCAGCTTATTCGCACTGGTATTTCCTACAGTATATGAAATAACACCGCTGTTTTATGTCTGTTTGTGCGGACAAACCAACAAATCAAAATGGAAGTATCTTGCAAACACGTTATGCATCCTCTTTTTGCAGCGCGATATTAATCCCCTCCGAAATGGTAAAGCTCAGCCGCTTTACCGCCTCATCTACATCTTTTGGCGTAACAAACAGCGTATTAAGCTGCGGCGTCAAAAGCTCCCGCACCAGTTCATATTTTTCCATCATATCCAACTGTTCATAAGAGTTTCCGATCCGGCGCAGTTGTTCCGCCTGCTTCATGGCATCCAGCAGGTTATTCATCGTATCGATCACAATGGTTGCGGCATCTACGACGGTAGGAATGCCGATTGCTATGACCGGGATCCCCATACTCTCGCTGTTTAGCGCATGTCTGTGGTTGCCGACCCCGGAACCGGGATTAATGCCGGTATCCGTGACCTGTATGGTACGGTTCAGCCTTCTGGTACTGCGCGCTGCTAATGCGTCAACCGCTATAATGACATCCGGATTTGTTTCTTTCGCAATCCCCCGCACAATTTCCATCGACTCGATCCCGGTCTGTGCCATAACGCCCGGTACAATACTGCTTACCGACTTCTGGCAGCTATCCCCGATCACATATTTTCCAAATTCCCGGATGATATGCCTTGTAATGCATAAATTGTCCACGACTCTCGGCCCAAGGGAATCCGGCGTAACCGCCCGGTTGCCAAGCCCCACCACCAGCGTTGTAAATTCATCGCCGTCCGGCAGCAGCCGTTTTAATATTTTAGAAAGCTGCACAGAGATCTCCCTATGGTATCCTTCATCCTCTTCGATCATATTCGGCGCTTCCAGTGTCACATAATTCCCTTTTGGCTTTCCCATTGCCTTTGCCCCGTTTTCCGTCTCGATGATGACACTGCTGATATGGATATCAGAAGCTGCCTGCTCCTCTTCCAGACGTACTCCTTTGATTTCCACATGATCTTCTTCAAATTTTTCACGCGCTTCCAGCGCCAAATCTGTCCGTACCTGATACATTTTATCGTAACCTCGCTACTCTTAGTTTACGGGAAGCGGACTCGCATTCCCTTTCTAAAAAAGTTTTTACAAAAAATCTCATTTTATGTATTGACAGAGCATTTCAATTCCTCTATTATCTATAAGTGAGTTCGTTAGAAAGTCCGTGTCCGCATAGCGAATCAGTCCATGAATTTCATAAGAAAATGGAGGTGTTTGAATTGGCTAATATAAAATCTGCAAAGAAAAGGATTCGTGTGTCCGAAAAAAGGGCTGCCAGAAATAAAGCAATCCGCTCAAAGGTTAAGACATCGATTAAAAAAGTAAATGCCGCAATCGATGCGAACGATAAGGAAGCTGCAAAGGCGGCTCTTTGCAACGCGACATCCGCGTTAAGCAAGGCTACGACAAAAGGTGTTTATCACAAGAATACTTGTTCCAGAAAAATTTCCAGATTAAACCAGGCTGTAAATAAAATGGCCTAGCCAAAAACCACCGGTTCCCTCTAACCGGTGGTTTTTGTAATATTGGACAGCCGGGGAAACGAGATGTTTTGACGTCTATTTTTCAGTGTATTTCACAATAAACAGCTCCACCGCGATCTGGTCATTTAGTTTTCCGGTTTTGCTGTCTGTTTCCAGCGCAGCCCCTTCTTCCAGCGCCCCGCGCAGCTCCCTGCTGGAAAACGCCGCCGCCTGCTGCAGGGTACGTTTGACGGCAAAGGGCAAAATCCCGGCTTTTTGCGCCATCGTCTTTTCGTCCATGCCAAGATGTTCCATTGATTTTAAATGGGAGAGGATCCGAAACTGGCGGTTGATTAAATATAAAATTTTCATCGGCGGCTCCCGCAGCGCCAGCAGGTCGTAATACAGAGACAATGCCCGTTTCTGTTCCCGCCGCCCAATGGCGCCTATCATCTCAAAGATCTGGTTTTCCGTCTGTTTTGTACAGACCGCTTCTACGTCTGCTTGTGTAATCACTTCCCGGCCCATGGTATAACAGAGCAGTTTTTCCAGTTCTCTGTCAATGTTGCCCATATCCGTGCCGGTTTTGGAAAGAAATAGCTGCATGACCGGCTGTGTGATTTTACGGTTTTCCCTTTTCAGACGTCCGAGAATCCAGCGGATTAACAGCGGTTCTTTTTGTGCGCCAAACTCCGCCGCATGGCCTGTGTTTTTTACGGCCTTATACATCTTCCCGCGCTTGTCGACCTGTGATTCTACAAATATCATGCACGTTGTTTCCGGCATTTCGGGGAGGTATTTCGCAAGTTCCTCGCAGCCGTTTTTAAAAAATCCGCTGTCTTGCGCCACAATCAGCCTGCGGTCTGAAAAAAAAGGCATTGTTTCAGCCACATCGATCATTTCGAGCGGATTGCAGCTTTTTCCCTCATAACAGGAAAGATTCATCGTATCCCCTGGTTTTGCCAGGGCTTGCTTCAGCTTGTTTTTATACTGCTGTTTTAAATAGTTTTCTTCCCCGTATAATAAATAGACCTTTTGAAACCGCTCCGTTTTTACATCTTGATCAATCGTCTTCATATAGGCATACCCCTCCTTGTGCTTTCTGGACTCTTTTAGAACTGTATACCAATATAGCAAAAAATAGGTTGTTTTAAAAGCCCCAAAATCATCCGTTGCCTAACCCTGCACCGCTTCCCGGCCCAGCTTGCGCCGCAGGTCTTTCATGTACCGCCCCGTATGCGTCGGCCGGCCAAGGTACATATCCGCGCGCATGCACCACTCCCTTGTCCCATGTTACGCGGATCCTGCCCTCATACATAGTATAGCAGACCTTTGCGCTGTGTGCCAGCATATGCCGTACCGCATCCTTTCCTGGATGCCCATAGGGATTGTCTTTTGCACAGGAAACAATACTAAGCTGCGGGTTTGTCCGCCGTATGATTGCTTCGCTGTTGGAATCGTTGGACCCATGATGCGCTGCCTTATAAAGGGTCACTTGCTGGAAGATATTCTCTTGCTGGAACGTTTTTTCGAGTGTTTGTTCGATTGCTTTTTCTTCCCTGCCGGAAATATCGCCTGGAAAAAACGCGGAAAATCCACTGTCTTCATAAAGCAGCACCAAGCTTTGCGCATTCCGGTCCTGTGCCGGCGTACCGCTTTCGGGGGCAAGGCAGGTAAACCGTGCCTGCTGTGCGCGCAGTATGCCGCCCTTTTTTAGATATTGGATTTTGGCCCCGCCGCGGTTCAAGGCTGTTTTTACCGTTTCAAACGCCGTATCCCGCACCACCCCGTCCGCAAAAACCGCGTGCCTGACCGCAAAACCAGTGTCCAGCAATTCCAACAGGCCGCTGACATGGTCCTGGTCCACATGCGAAATAAACCAATAATCGATGTCTGCGACGCCTTTTGCTTTTAAAAACGGCAGTATCCGGTACGTGCCGACTCCACTGACGTCACTGCTTCCGCCGTCCACAAACAGATCGGTCCCGTCGCTTGTATGTATATAAATCCCATCCCCCTGCCCGACATCCAGCACGGACACTTCCGGCGGCATAGGCAGACGCAGAAACAGCAAGCCAAGACTCAGCATGCCCCCGGACAAAACCAGGAACTTTTGCACCGCCAAAACTCTGTCACGGCCGCGGCCTGTCACACAACCGGACTCCTTTTTGCTCGTACAGCCATGCGGCTGTTTCGTATGCCCGTTTGCTCCCGCGGCATGCAGCACTGCCGCGCAGCCTGCCAAAAGCAGATAACAGCCCGCCATCCGCCACGCCTGCGGCTGCCCGGTTACATACACCGCGCACGGCAGCGTCAGGCACCGTTGTCCTGCGATGGAAAAATACCGCAGGACTGCCGTACATACCGTCAGCAGGCCGCCGCAGGCCAGTTGTAAAAAGCCTAAGGCCGCTCCTGCAAAAACACCGCCCGAAAGCCCTGTAAGGCCGTATAATACGCCGTGTAAAACGCCGATCCCGCCGCCCAAAAGCCCAAGCGTGAGTACAAGCGCCATAAACGGCAGTACAAGCATATTCAGCAATACCGCATACACCGGAATTTCGAAATAATACCATGCCGTAAGCGGCAGCGTAAACAACTGGATCCCCATGCTTACGTACACCGTTTCAGTCAGACGCAACGCCGGCTGCAGCATACGGCAGATCCGCATTCCAAACAGCACACCCAAAACGGCGGCAAAGGAAAACTGAAACCCCGCCAAAAACAACGCGCATGGATTTTCAAACAAAATATACGCCGCTGCTACGGCCAGCCCGTTTTTACTGTCATAAGCCCTTCCGCAGCAGGCCGCGCCCATAGAAACCACAAACATCAGGATTGCCCGCATTGTTGAAGTCCCCATACCAGTCATTGCGCCAAACATAAGCAGCAGGCCTATGGATGCCGCGGCACAGGCCGGATACGGCGCGCCCCCTTTACGCAGCAGGCCAAATACCGCCGCGCCCAGAATCGAAATATGAAGCCCGGAAATAGCCAGAATATGCGCAATTCCGCTGCTTTGGTAAAGCTTTTTTGTTTCTTGCAAAATCATCGATTTATCGCCCAAAAGCATCGCGCATAAAATGCCCGCTTCCTGTTCTGGCATCTTTTGGCTGTATACGTCTGCCAAACGCACTTTCAGCCCATAGAGCCATTCCCCAAACAGGTCCTTTTCATGCTCCACAATCTGTATGGAATCTTCCTGTGCATCCATTTTCATGGAAAACCCCTGGTTTTGGTAATAAGCACGCTCATCAAAATTCCCTTCGTTGCGCGCTGCGCGAAACAATTGCACCGTCCCCTGCAAAATAATGGTATTTCCTATGACCGGCTCTTCGCCGATTTGATCGAAATAGACAATCACATTCCCGCAGGAATGTATTTCCTGGATATTTGTATGACTGGATACCGGGTTCGAACACTTGTGATCCGGTAGTTTAGAAGAAGTAAACGTGTGACCTGTAACCTTTTGATTTGTTATTTTGGGATCAGTTCCATACTCGGTCTTTTGATCCGCCGTTTTAATGTAGCAGTCTGCCAGACTAACCGTCCAGGAAACTGCCCGTTCCCGGCCCGCGGGCATAGCCGCGGCTTTCCATTCCGGCATGTCTTTGCTTTGTTTTTTTATAATACGCCCCTGCAGCGCCGCTTTCTGTCCGTCCTGCAGCCCCGCTTGCGCCTGTTCTATCCGGCCCATTGCCAGATAGATCCGCGCCGCTCCCAGAAAAAACGCGAAAAACAGCAAAACCGCCTGCCGCAGTTTCCGCGCACCCGCCTGTTCCCT
Organism: uncultured Eubacterium sp.; assembly: GCA_910586045.1. Taxonomy (GTDB): domain Bacteria; phylum Bacillota; class Clostridia; order Lachnospirales; family Lachnospiraceae; genus Eubacterium_J. The sequence goes on along the minus strand of CAJUIH010000022.1, from coordinate 21,966 downwards.
GCGCACCCAAACCATGGCGCAGAAACATGCCGCCGCAAATGCTGCCGCAAGCAATATGCCGCCGTCCGGCCGTCCGCATTTACGCATAACAAACCCCCGTCCTGCCAAAATCCCGGCGGTCATCTGCAGTACAATCTGACAGGGATATCTTTTCACCAATAAGCAATTCCCCTCCTTTCTTTATACCTGTTTGCCCTCCCGTTTATGTTCCGTCTTTTTTCGTTCCGTCTACATCTTTTACGACTACCGGCGATTTTTTGGAAACGCCCACAAAACTGTAGTCCGGCACATACATTTCCGACAGTTCCATGCTGTCTCTGTATTTCCCGCTCGTATCCCCATTTACCGAAATCTGTACCCGCTGGATATTTTCCAGTGACGCCAAAGAATCTACGATCGAATAAATGACAATCGGCTCCTGGATTTCGTAATTATGGTTTTTAAAATGCTCATCCAGATTTACATAGCAGGAACCGTCCGCAACCGCTACATTGATAATCTTCGTCTCATCCGGAATCGTTTTGCATGCGCCGTCGCTTTTTGGACCCATCATTAAATGTTCCATAACGAGCTTTTCCATGGAAATATTGCTGTTGTAGTACACTTCCTGCGTCTCTTTGACCAGACCGTTGCCGTCCCGGTTTGCAAAGTATAGGTCAATGGACGCATGCTGAAAGGAATTGATCTGTTCCCCGGGATTTTCCACAAAAGAATCAATCGTCATTTTGCCTACTTTATTTCCGGCGCTGTCCCTGAGCGGTTCTCCCATCACCGTAAAACAGACGCTTTCGATCCCTTCAATCTGCGTCATCGTACGCACAACCGCCAAGCGGCATAAAATCTCCGTAATCGGATCCAGCCTGTCATAGCCGCTGCTGAAATTTAATTTCAGGCAGTCCTGCGCTACTTCCCAGGAACGGATTTCCACGCCTTCCGGAATGGCTTTTACATATTCCACGGTATCTGTATCCGTGGTAAGCTGGTCTAAAAACTCCTGAATCATGGCATCCACAGCTTCGTTTTTCGGCTCATACCCGGTTTGCACCGTCTGTGTCTGCTCGCTGTCCACATAACTAATGTAATAATCAAATTTTTCCCGTCTGGAGCTGCAGCCGGACAGCATACCAAGGAGCATGGCTGCCAGGCCAAACAGCAGGCCCGCCCACGTTCTCATCTTCATCTCCATTCCTCCGCTTTCCAAACCGTTTTACACAATATAATTCAGAGGAATCCGCACATTAAAGATCGTTCCCTCCCCTTCGGTGCTAAACGCCTTAATCGCTCCGCGGTGCATCAGTACAATGCTGCGTGTGATCGCCAGCCCAAGCCCTGTGCCGCCGATTTCCTTAGAATGGGATTTGTCAACCCGGTAAAAACGCTCAAATATACGGTCCAGCGAATCCTGCGGGATCCCGACGCCGTTGTCTTCTACCTTTACATAAAAAAACTGGTGGTCGGCATTGAGCGAAACATGTACCCATCCGTTTTCAGAATTATATTTTATCCCGTTTTCTACAAGATTGGATATCGCAAGCGTTAATTTTACCTCATCCACTTCTGCCGTAACCGGGCGGAAGCTTTCCAGCACCAATTCTACATGCTGCTTTTCCGCAATCGGGCGCAGCCGTTTTAAAATCAGTTCTAACAGTTCGTTTATGTTTAGCGAAGCGATATTCAAACTGTCCGCGGACTTATCCATTTTTACAAGCGACAGCAGATCCGTAATAATCTTATTTTCACGGTCAATCTCGTTTGTAATATCCTGCATAAATTCTTTATACAGTTCAATCGGCGCATTTTCCTGCATATTCAGGGAATCCGCCAGTACTTTCATCGAAGTTAACGGCGTTTTTAATTCATGGGAGACATTCGATACAAATTCCTGCCGGGAATCGTCCAGTACTTTCATTCGCGCCAGCAGTTCATTCGTACGTTCACAAATCAGCTCTGTTTCCGAATAGGAATGGATCATCAATTCATCCCCGCCGTAACCCGCTTCAATCTCGTCTATGGACTTGGATAATTGAATAAACGGATGCGCAAGCTGCGACGCCAGTACAATCGCCAAAACGACGCAGACCAGGCCCGCCGTGACCAGCACGCTGAACGCAATCTGTGACAAGTAATCAATATGCGTTTGTGTTACATCCGTCGAAACACTGACCAGCATAACGCCGATCACATCATCTACCGCCGTCTGGCGTACCGGGACGGCAATCTCGATAAACCCGTTTACCGGGTCATATTTTGTGACATCCTCACCCTGAATGCATTTTACGACTTCTTCGGAAATAATAATCTTGCCGCTGTCAATATCATACGTATCCTTGTGAATGCGGAATGTACGGTCAATAACCAAAATCCTGCCGTCATAGATATTCGACAACTGCTCGAACTGTTTATTCACTACATCATTAGAATTGTCTTCCAGATATCCATATGCGGCAATTTGGTCGGACAGGATCTTCGACTGTGATAAAATATCCACCATTCGGACATTAATCGCCCGTTTCTCGTAGCCGCGTATGACAAAGAACTGCATTACAAACATCGGCACCAAACCGAACAGCAGGAGCACAAGAAGCAGCCGGAATTTCAGGCTTTTAAAATAGTCCCGGATTTTCTTTTTCCTTTTCATGAAAACTCCAATCAGCCATGATAATAATAACCGACGCCCCATTTTGTATGGACATATTTCGGTTCGCTTGGATTTGCCTCGATCTTTTCGCGCATACGCCGGACATGGACGTCTACCGTCCTTACATCGCCCGGATAATCCACGCCCCATACAAGGTTTAACAGCTTTTCACGGCTGTAGACCCGGTTCGGGTTGCGTACCAAAAGCTCCAGCAGTTCAAATTCCTTGCCGGTCAGGTTTACTTCCCGCCCGCGTACAAACAGCCTGCGGCTTTCACAATCCAAACGCAGGTCTCCATCTTCAATCATATGCACATACTCTTCCACCACTTTCTTTTTTCCGGTTCTGCGCATGATCGCTTTGATCCTGGCCTTGACTTCCAATATGTTAAACGGCTTTGTGATATAATCGTCGGCCCCGTATTCCAGGCCGAGGATCTTATCCATATCGTCGCCCTTTGCGGTCAGCATGACAATCGGCACGTCGGAAAATTCCCGGATTCGCTGACAGATTTCCATTCCATCGATTTTGGGAAGCATCAAGTCCAGCAGGATCATATCGTACGTACCGCCCGTCGCTTTCAGCAGCCCTTCTTCCCCGTCATAAGCACAGTCCACTTCCATCCCATCCTGCTCCAGACTGAACCGGATGCCTTTTACTATCAGCTTTTCATCGTCTACCACCAGAACTCTCTTCGCCATGCTAACCTCCACTGCCACCCAATCAAAATCAGGTCACTTTTATTTTATCCTGAATCCCCGCATACACGCTCTCCCCGATTCCGCGCACGTTTTTAATTTCACTGATATCGGAAAATCTGCCGTTTTCCTCCCGGTAGGCAAGAATCGCCGCGGCTTTTGCTTCTCCGATTCCGTTTAATGTCATAAGCTGCGCGGCATCCGCCGTATTCAGATCCACCAGGCCGTCCGCCTGTGCGCCTGCGGATCCATCTGTGCCGTCCGCTGCGTTTCCCGTACCTGCGGGACGGCCCGCCGGATCCTGTGGCTGTGATCCGCCAGTTCCCGGCGCATCCTGGCTGCGCTTTCGATACTCTTGCTTTGTCGGGATTTCAATCATAGTGCCGTCCGCAAGAAGCTGCGCCTGGTTGATTCCTTTGACGCAGGCATCTTTGCGCAGCCCTCCGGCCTTTGCAATAGCCGCGTAAATGCGGCTTCCTTTGGGCATTTCAAATACGCCCGGATACTTTACGGCACCGCAGACATATACAAAATACGTATCCAAAGCGGTGCTTTGCGCATCCTGACGGTTTTCCTCCCCGGGGTCCGCGTCTGCACCGTCCGCTGCTAAAGACGCCGGATCTTTCGCCTGATCCGGTTCCTCCGGCTCCTTTGCAGACCCGTCCGCCTTTGTTTTTGCTTCCAGGTACATCGGAGCCTGCCCGCCGCCCGCCGCGGCGCATCCGGTAAATACAACTGCCGTCCAGATCAAAAACATGTATGCTGTAAGTTTCTGTTTATTCATATGCAACTTTCCTTTCCATTATTTATCCATACAAAAAACTTATGTTTCATATGCCAAAAATACGAAAAGGAATCCCTCAATGCCTATCGTTTTTATTTTATCGGAATTTTGTGTGTATTTCAATAGCATTTTTGAAATTTTTCCAGCCAACCCGCAACGCCAGTTATTCCAAAAAAATACCCCCGTTTCGCTCATAAAAGCGCGTCGAGAAAAATTCTTTCATTGCTTTGATCATATAACAAGTATCCTGCACCCCCGCTGTTTCGTACGCGGAATGCATCGCAAGCTGCGGCAGGCCGATATCTACCGCGTTTAAGGAAACTTTACCGGAAGAAATATTGCCCAAAGTGCTTCCGCCCGCTTCATCCGAACGGTTTGCAAAAAACTGTACCGGGACATCCGCTTTTTCACAAATATTCCGAAACAGCGCCATACTGACCGCATCGGTTGTATACTTCTGCCCTGCATGAGATTTTATAACAATTCCCTCGTTCATATATACACAATTTTCCGCATCCGTTTTTTCCGGGTGGTTCGGATGTACCGCATGGGCATTGTCCGCGCTGAGCATAAAGCTTCCTGCCACTGCCCGGTAATAATCCTCCTGCGTTTTTCCAAGCCCCAAATGGATCCGCTGTAAAATATCCGATAAAAACGTAGAGCCTGCCCCCTGCTTTGTGCCGGACCCTACCTCTTCGTTGTCAAAGCAGGCATATACATGGACGCTGTGCTCTTCGCGTCCTTCTAAAAACCCTTTTAAGGAAGCATAGGCGCACTGCAGGTCGTCCAGACGCTGGGAGGAGATAAATTCTCCCTGGGCGCCCCAAACAGACGGCTCCTGCCTGTTGTACAAATATAAATCGCTTCCGTATACGGCTTCCTTGGCAACGCCGGCTTCCTTGGCAACCAGCTTTCTAAAATCACCCTTTTTGCTCTCGCTGCCGCCGAATAAAGGAAGCATGTCCACTTGCTTATTATAGGCATATCCGTCGTTTACCGTACGGTTCATATGAATGGCCAGGCTTGGAATTATGACCAGATCGCGGTCAATATTCACCAGCTTTGTAACAAGATGGCCATTTTCTTTTACAACCACCCTGCCTGCGACAGAAAGCGGACGGTCAAACCAGGTGGCGCAGAGCATCCCGCCGTACCCTTCCGTATTTAACTGCATGTATTTTTTCTTTACTTCCAGCTCGGCATATTCCTTTACCTTAAACGTCGGAAAATCGCTGTGTGACGCCGCAATATGAAAACAATAATCGGAAAGTCTCGTTCCGATGCAAAATGCGATCAAACTGGAATCATTTCTTGTTACATAATAGCTTCCGCCGGGTTTTATCTCCCATTTTTCATTTTCCCGCAGCCTTTCATATCCGTTGCACTCCAGTTCTTGCCCTATCCTTGCCACCGCGTGAAACGCAGTCGGACATTCCTTTAAAAATCCTGTCATCTCTAAAGCTATTTTTTTGTACATGCCCTCTTCTCCTTATACTTTCATTTTTTAAAACTGCTTTGGACCTGTTATAAAACGCGATACGAAAGGGGCTGACACAAATCTGACAGCCCCATCCCTTTTCCCTTTATTTTGCCGCGTTTTTCGCCCGTTCCCTTTTTGCAAGATACGGCATAATCATCCCTAACGCAGTCAATACAATCGGTGTAATGATATTTAACGCCATCGTAAACAGATCCGTTGAATACATGCCCAATATACAGCATGCCGCCGTCAGTACAAAGCACCATGCCCCAAAAAATTTGGCGACTGCCTGATTTTTTACAAACCGATAGTCCGCCGGTATCGTATCGTATGCTTTTCGAAGCGCCAGATAAGCAATAAATACCCATAAATAACGAAGCGGCATACATACGGAGTTCAGTTTATTTAACTGCGCCAGCACCGCCGCCGCGCCCGGAACTACTGACTGGACGAGAATAATGCTTCCGGATAACGCGATAATCAGTTTAATGCCATTGACATAAGCCCCCTGTTCATTTCGTTTCAGCATCGCGCTCGGCACAAATTCTTTTGCGTCTTCATTATCCAGCAGCATACGAAGCGGCGCGTCAATGCTGACTACCAGGACGGCAAACTGCCCGATCATATTGCACAGCGCATACAGGATCATCAGGGCATCCCCCATCCCGTAATACTGCCCCAGTTTTTGGAATGCCCAGTAAGAACCGTTCGATACATAGGAATTAAACGCTTCTTCGCTGCTGTTGATTACAGACGGGTCAAACATCATCCCCATGGCGATCGTGCCTAAAATCGCGCATACTACGACCATAATGGCAAGCATAATCATGCCTTTTGGAAAACCTTTCGCCGGATCCTTTACTTTATTTACGTAAGGAGAAATCTTCTCACACCCTCCTACCGCGAACACAAGAATCGACAAAGATGTAAAATATCCGATATTAAACTGCGGAATCAAATTCTGCATGCTGAAATCCATGGAAATATATCCGCCGCCCGGATTGATTGCCGGAGCCGCAAACATCATCAAAATATATAAAATGGACATTACAAACATACTGGTCCCCGCGATGGAAGCAAGCTTTTTGAGGGGATTCAAGCCGCGGCTTGCTACCCAGCAGAAAAATAAAAATACGACCAGCGTCGCCAACTGTATCCCGATCGTCGGAAAGGTATCATACGTTTCCGCGTTGCGGAATACAGCCCAGCTAAGTGCCTTTAAGCCGCCGCTGCCCTTGCTTGCAATATAAGTAATATGGCATGCCCAGTAAGTCCATCCCGCATAATACGCCAGCTTAGCGCCCATCGTATTATGGATCCAGGAACTAACGCCTCCGCCGGACGTCTTAAAAGCGGAGCCAAGTTCCCCGACCATCAGCGTATACGGCACAAAATAAAGTACGAACATTAAAATCCAGCTAAAAATTACCTGGATCCCGTTAAAGTATACAAAGCCGTTCATTACATTTCCAAATCCCCACACACCGGAAAAGGCAATAAACGCAAGCGTATACCAAGTCATCTTTTTTGCGTCTTTCATTATATTTCCTCCAATAGAATATTTGTTGTTTACAGATTCAAACAGATGCAAACGACCTGTTTAAATGTAAACGTTACACAATCAAATATACCATAGGACAGACGGGATTCGCAAGCTGAAATTAGAGAAAACAGTATTTGGCAAATTCTTCTTTAACAGATCAGGTGTTACGTTTTGGCTGCGGGGACGCCGGATAAGGAACGCAGGCCTGGCTTGTGGCTCCGGCTCCAGAATACTTAGAGATTCTTACCATTCTGGAGGGCCGCCAGCAAGCCGGGCAAACCGTCTCTCCCAGCGTCCGGTGTGCAAAAATGTAACGCTTTACATAAACTGTTACATTCTTCCGGCGCAAGGATACGCCGGCATACGGCCTTTATCTTTGCTGGTGCTGCCTGTTTTCCCGCTCCCGCGGCGCTCCCATCTCCTGTCTGCGGATTTGTTCCAGTGTGAGGTTTTTTCTGCGCATACATGCTTCGTCTACGGTATATACTTTATTGCCATCTATGACTAATTTTCCCATTATTTTCTATCATCTTTCTATCTGCTATTTTTTGTTTCTTAGTTTATTATAGCAAAAGAAAGAAAAAAGGTGTCATAACCGCTGTCCTACTCACATATAGTAAATAAAAAAGGAATTTTTATGGACAACAATTATATACCAACCGCATTTGATGAAAAAATACAAAGCAAAAACCTGCAGATCTTAAAAACGGCCCTCCCTTATATGAACGGCCCGCGCCAAAAAGAAATCCTGACTCTGATTAAATCAATGGAACTGCGCCGATCGATCGAACTAATTAACAGCGACGATACCTCGCTGTCCATATGCTCTTCGGATAATCCAATGGAAAATACACTGAATATGCTCAATGATATCCGGAAATTCTGCAGTGACCGCGAACAGGAACAAATCGACCTGATGGTAAATATGTTTTCGATGTTTTCCACCTATGAGACGATGTTTTCCTAAAAAGCGCGGGTGAAAGCCGTGCACATTGTACATAGATGCGCCATATGCTATGACTATAACAAAGAAACGGAGGACGAATCATGAATTTTGACGACGTGTTTAACGCGCAGAATACAAACGGCATATCGCCCGAAAAACTAGCCTTTTTAAAAGCGATGTCAGCCAGGCAGGCAGGCGGAAACGCCAAAGATATGATGGCGGCTTTAATGTCCGTTTCCAATTCCGCGCAAAAGCAGGGGGTATCGTTCAGCGAATCCGAACGGGATATGATGCTGGAAGTCCTATTGCAAAACTTATCTCCGGAAGAAGGAAAAAAAGCCCGCAGTATGATCCAGATGATGAAGCGTATGAAAAAATAAAGATCCGCAAAATGCCATGCGCCGGATTTTTTGTACATTTACAAAGGTTTTATAAATACGCGGTATTTTTGGGCCGCATGAGCCGAAGCCCATTTCGGGCGGCCGAAAAATACCCGTATTGATTTTCGTATAACATGCGAACAAGACTGCCTCTATTTCCCTGTAACCGTTACCATTCCGTCACAATACAAGCTCCCCAGTTTTTGATTCACGCTTACATCAAGCTGCGTCAGAGGATTCGCCTTGCAGATCAGGATCCTTAACTCAAAATTACTAAGCAGATCCAATCCGGTCAATTGATTTTCCGAACAGTTCAGCGTCTGCAGCGCCGGATTCATAGTAATGTTTAATTCGCTCAGTGCATTGGACGCGCACTCTAAAACTTCCAGGGCCGGATTTCCGCTTACATTAAGCTGCTCCAGTGCGTTGACCGAACAGTGCAGAACCGTCAATTCCGGATTGGCGCCCGTATATAGCATCTGCAGCTTGTTTTTGCCGCAGTCTAACTCTTTTAACCGGACATTTGACGAAACATCCAGCTCCGTCATCTGGTTTGAAGCGCATGTTAAACTGGTAAGCGCTGTATTGGCGCTGACTTCCAAACTCGTTAACTGATTCGCGCTGCAGTTTACGTAATCCAATACCGTATTTGCGCTTACATCCAGCCCCGTCAATTGATTATTCGAACAATCCAAACTTTCCAGTTCCGTATTCTTCCTAATATTCAGGCTGCTTAACCGGTTATTCGGGCAGTTTAATGTCTTTAAGGACTTATTTTTCTGCAGGTCCAGCTCGGTTAGTTTGTTTTTATAACAGTCCAAATGCTGCAGGGCAGACGCGCCTCCTGTCAGAAGGCTGGCCAGCTCGTTTTCGGAACAGTTTAAGTCGGTCAATGCGGGATTTCCGCTGACATCCAGGCTTTTTAACTTATTATAGGAACAGTTTAACTCCTGTAGCGACTTTGCGCCGGTTACCGTCAGCTTTGTCAGTTCGTCCGAGGTACACCGCAGGCTGCGCAGCTTTGTATTCCCTTTGACATAAAGACTCTTTAGCGGGTTCGCGCTGCAGTTGATCTGTACCAGTTTCTTATTTTTACTGACTGTCAGACTGGCCAATTGGTTGGCGTCGCATTCCAAAACGGTTAATGCCGGATTTTTGGTTAAATCCAGTTGCTTTATGCGGTTTTTGCCGCAGTCCAATTTTTCTAACGCCGCATTTCCACTAAGGTCCAGTGCGGATAACTGGTTCGCGTCGCAGCAGAGTACCTTTAACGCCGCGTTTTGACTAAGATCCAGACTCGTCAGCCGATTGCCGCCGCAGTCGATGGATGTAAGCTGCGGCAAAGACGCAAAGGACAAACTGCCTTTAAGTGACAAATTGCGCCAGCGGATCCGCGTCAGCCTGCGCTCCTGCCCTACGTCGCTCCAACCATACTGCGTGGTGTCGTCCGAATATCCGCTGACCCCATTGGCGCCTGCTTCCTGTAGCTGCGCGACCAGTGCCGCTAATGCTTCCTCATCTTCCGCATTCTTATTTAACTGCGTGACAACCGATATTTTACAGTACGCCTTTTTGCCTGTCGCGGTAAAAGTAACGGTAATTTTGGAAGACCCTTTTTTCAATGCCGTAACCTTTCCGCGGTCGTTCACAACCGCGACCTGCGGTTTGCTGCTTTTAAAAGTTACCTGATGGGCGCCCAGTGTTTTCCCAAGATAGGATGCCGCAAGGGTAACGTGCTTCCCGGGCACCATCGTATAGGTGTCGTAGTTTAGGCTTACTTGCGCACGCTTTTTGGCATCCGCAGACTGCGCGGATGTTTCTGCTGCCCGTACGTTTACGGCAGCAGGCATATTTGCGGACAACGCAACCAGAACAGCCGCTGATAATACAGCAAGCTGCTTTGCAGCCCGGCATTTTCTACCGCCCTGTTTGCTGAAATTGCTTGTCTTATGATCCATTTGGTACCTCTCCTTTCGGTCCGTTGCCGTAACGGCATTCTATTTCTGAACCAGATTTACGATCCTGCCTGGAACATAGATTTCTTTTACAAGCGTCCCGGTCAGTTTATCCGCCACTGCTTCTTTTGCCTTAGCAATCGCGTCATCTTTTGCCGCGTCTTTTGCGATTTGGATCGTCGCCTTTACTTTGCCGTTGATCTGCACCGCAATTTCTACAAGCGCTTCCACGGTCATGGATTCGTCGAAAGACGGCCACTGCATCTGGTAAATGCGGCCCTCGAATCCGGTTTTCTCCCATATTTCTTCCGTGATATGCGGTGCGACCGGATTCAGCAGGATCAAAAGCGTGCGGTACTCGTCTCTCGTCACGCTGCCTTTTTTATAAAACTCATTAATCAGCGCCATCATGGCCGCAATCGCCGTATTGTATTTCAGGTTTTCAAAATCATTGGATACTTTTTTGATCGTCTGGTGCATTTTGGTCGCAAGGTCTTTGGAATACCCGCTCTCTTCGGTGACCAGATCCTGGAGCTTCCAGATCCGGTCCAAAAATCTGCGGCATCCTTTTACACCGTCTTCCGACCAGGCCGCCGAAAGGTCAAATGCGCCGATAAACATTTCATACGTACGCAGGGTATCCGCGCCGTAATCTCTGACAATATCATCCGGATTTACCACATTTCCCCTGGATTTTGACATTTTCTCCCCGTTTTCGCCAAGGATCATGCCATGGGAAGTCCGTTTCTGGTATGGCTCTGGACACGGCACCTGTTTTTGGTCATACAAAAACTTGTGCCAAAACCGGGAATACAACAGATGCAGCGTCGTATGCTCCATACCGCCGTTGTACCAGTCTACCGGCATCCAGTAATCCAGCGCTTCTTTGCTGGCAAGTGCTTCTTGATTGTTCGGATCCGTATAGCGCAGGAAATACCAGGAAGAACCGGCCCACTGCGGCATCGTATCCGTTTCCCGCTTCGCCGGTCCGCCGCAGCATGGGCAGGTCGTATGAACCCAGTCTGTCATCGCGGCAAGCGGCGATTCGCCGTTATCGGTCGGCATATAGCTGTCCACTTCCGGAAGCTCCAGCGGCAGTTCTTTTTCGTCAATCGGAACAAACCCGCACTTTTCGCAGAAAACAATCGGAATCGGTTCTCCCCAGTAACGCTGGCGCGAAAAGACCCAGTCTCTTAATTTATAATTGGTCTTCGCCGTCCCGATCTGTTTTTCTTCCAAGAACGCAATCATTTTCTCCTGCGCTTGTTTTACATCCAGTCCATTGATAAAATCAGAGTTTATTAACATTCCGATTGCGGAATCGGTAAATGCTTCTTTTGAAATATCTGCTTCTACCCCGTTTTTAGTCACAACCTGGATTTTTTCAATCCCAAATTTTTCAGCAAATTCCCAGTCCCTTTGGTCATGCGCCGGGACTGCCATAATTGCGCCGGTTCCATACGACATTAAAACATAGTCGGAAATCCAAACCGGAATCTCTTTTCCATTGACCGGATTTACCGCGGTCAGCCCGTCTATGCAGACGCCTGTTTTTTCCTTTGCCAGTTCCGCACGTTCAAAATCCGATTTACGCGCGGCCTGCTCACGGTATGCTTCTATTTCTTCCCAGTTTTTTAATTCTTCCTTATATTTTTCAATGATCGGATGCTCCGGCGATACGACCATGTAAGTAACGCCGAACAACGTATCGCACCGGGTCGTATAGATCCGCAGTTTGTCTTCTTTCCCTTTTATGGAAAAATCCACTTCCGCGCCCTGTGACTTTCCGATCCAATTTTTCTGCTGGACTTTTACGCGTTCGATATAATCGACATCCTGTAAGCCGTCCAGCAGTTGCTGCGCGTAATCGGTAATTTTCAACATCCACTCACTCTTAACCTTACGTACAACCGGAGAACCGCAGCGTTCGCAGACGCCGTTTACCACTTCCTCGTTTGCCAGACCGACCTTGCAGCTTGTACACCAGTTAATCGGCATCTCTTTTTTATAGGCCAGCCCCGCTTTAAACAATTTTAAAAAGATCCACTGGGTCCATTTATAATAATTCGGGTCCGTTGTATTTACTTCCCTGTCCCAGTCAAACGAATAGCCAAGGGAATGCAGTTGTTCTTTAAAGCGCGCAATATTATTTTTCGTTACGATTTTCGGATGGATCTTGTTTTGGATCGCGAAATTTTCCGTCGGAAGGCCGAAAGCGTCCCAGCCCATCGGATACAAAACATTATACCCCTGCATTCTACGCTTGCGCGCTACAATATCCAATGCCGTATACGGCCTTGGATGGCCTACATGCAGTCCCTGTCCGGACGGATACGGAAATTCGACCAGGGCATAATATTTCGGTTTGGAAAAATCATCCGACGCAGCAAAGGCCTTTTCCTCGTCCCATATGTTCTGCCATTTTTTCTCAACAACTTTGTGGTTATATACTTCTGCCATTTTTTCCTCCATCTCCTGCTAATCAGGCGCCGCGGTGCCATCATCCGGGCTGCCGTTTGCTTATGAAAACGCTCCGGCGCGTAACCGAAACCAATTAAATTCTACCATATCATACCTATTTGTCAATAAAATGTATCAATGTTGCGTAACGCCCGCCAAGCGTATTCATAAATAAAACGTCCTAAAACGAGTCCAAACGCACTGCTACCATATGATCTAAAGGCGCCCTTGCCCTGCCCTTTCCATCGGTCCCTTCCATATATTTTTGCGCGGCGGATTCAAATAAAATAAGCAGTTCTTTTCCTAAAATCGCAATCTCCTCTGAACAGGGCGGCATTTCTACAAACTCCAGCGCGTCTTCCGGATCCTTGCTAAGCGCATAGGCTGATTCATATACTTTGATATACGAGGATTTGTCACGTCCAAACGAAGTACTCAAATATACATGTCCATCCGCGTCAAATGCAACGCCCTGCACCTTGTCCGGAATCGCAAACTCTTCCTTTTCCAAAAGCTGCCCGTCTTCATATCGGTACGTACGCATGACAGACTGAAAAAATCTGGTATGCGTCGCAACCCAAAGTTTTCCGCCGAAAAAAGTAATACAGGACGGCGAATTGGAAACCCGGTATTCTTCCCGCCCGTCCGGAAGATTTACGGTTCTGCGCGGTTTTTTTTCAGCAATAGCCCGAATCAGCGCATAATCCAGCCGCTCCACTGTATTCGTATGGCAGATCCAAATATTTTCCCCGTCAAAGGCGATACCGCCAAGGTGACTGTCTGCTTTCATAGAAATCGTTACAAGGTATTCCCCGCTTTTACGGTCAAAAACATACAGGCACCCATAACCCTGCCATCCGGTGCTGTAGGCGGTAACCATAATATAATCCCGCGAAACGCATAATCCCTGCGGACACTGGTCGACACTGTATATTTTATGTCTGATTTTATCCGCATACCTCGTATAGGGCATGCACGGAATATCCAGGTCTTCGAGAATCCGATAATTCATATTGGCAAGTTTTTTTTCCGGCATACGGGTCAGGCTGCCGGAAGTATAGGAATACATCTGGATGTTTGTAGAATTGGATATTTTTTTGGTCCATTTCGCATAGAGGATCAGATTGCCTCCGCTGCAGTCCGTTACTTCTGTAATCGGATGCTTATAACGGCTGTCCAAATACCAGCCGGCAAAATTATAACCTTCGCGCTGCGGGGGCATAAGCCGAAACGGCAGAAGCTGTTCATAGTATACAGCAGGATTCAGGTAATGGTTGTCACCCATATTTAAATTGTAAATAATGTCATATACTGGAATATTACTATTGACATTCCGCTGATCGTTTAGAATAAAAGCATACGCATCCGAAGCAGTAAACGGTTGTTCCATGACACTGCGTTTCCTTAGCTGCGGCTGTTCCAGCAACAGGACAAATACCAGCAGCATACTCAACAGCGTGCGCGCCATTTTCAACCCGTTCACTCCTTTCTTGTTACCGTCTGACTTTCCCGTTTGTTTGCACAGGAAACATACTGCGCGGCTTTTCTTTTAGAATACCGCGGCAGCTTTTGATCCAGTTGCCCTAAAGTCTGCCGCGGTAAAATCAAATCTTATTCTTCAATATCTACCAGTTTGTTTGCACGCGCCTCGATTTCACGCTGCTGTACATCATCCGGCGCCTGCTCATAACGGGCAAATTCATAACGGAACGTACCCTCCCCTCCGGTCATAGACCGCAGGATCGTATTATATCCGTCCAGCTCTTTATAAGGGATATCCGCGATGACTTCCTGCTTGCCCCCCTCGATCGGATTCATACCAAGTACACGCGCACGGCGTTTATTTAAGTCGCCCATAATATCCCCCGTATACTTATCCGAAGCGGTAACCGTCATCGACGCAATCGGCTCGAGCAATACCGGGGACGCCTGCATAAACCCTTTTTTAAACGCCTGCGCCGCGGCTACTTTAAATGCCAGCTCGGAAGAATCCACCGGATGGTAGGATCCGTCATACAGATTTGCTTTGATCCCAACGACCGGATAAGCAGCTAACGGCCCGCTTTTTACGGAATCCTGGATGCCCTTTTCCACTGCCGGGAAATAATTCTTAGGCACCGCGCCGCCTACTACCGTCTGCGAAAATTCATACGGTTCTTCGAGGTTGCCGGATGGTTCAAACGTCATCTTTACATGCCCGTATTGTCCGTGCCCGCCGGACTGTTTCTTATATTTATATTCAACATCTGCTTTTTTTCTTATTGTTTCGCGAAACGCTACTTTCGCTTTCCCAAGTTCTATATCCACTTTATACCTGCCGGCCAGCTTGCTTACTACAATGTCAAGCTGCTGCTCGCCAATGCCGTACAAAAGGGTCTGGGAATTTTGACTGTCATTGACTACTTTTAAGGTCAGATCTTCATTGGCCAGTTTTGCCAGCGCCTGGGATGCCTTATCCATATCCGCCTTATTCTTTACCTTATAACGTTTGCAGGTATAAGGCGTCGAAAGCGCCGTACGGATATACAGGATCGGGTTTGCTTTTGTGGACAGCGAATCGGTCGTCCTCGCGTTATTCAGTTTTGCCAGCGCCCCGATATCGCCCGCGTGAAGCTCTTTGACCTCTTCCGCCTTTGCGCCCCTCATAACATATAGTTTCCCAATTTTGCTTTCCGTATCCCTATGATAATTCAATAATACATCATCGGTCTTTAATACCCCGGAATTGACCTTGATCAGGGAATACGTACCAATAAACGGATCCTGGATCGTCTTAAATATGTACGCGGACTTTGGTTTGGAGAAGTCGTAATCCGCTTGGTATACTTCGTTTGTCGTCGCATTGATACCGGCGCAGCTTCGTTTATCCGGACTCGGAAAATATTTAATAATATCATCCAACAGCGTATAAACGCCCTGTGCTAGTACAGACGAACCCATAGAAATCGGCACAATACTGCCGTCCGTTACATTTACGCGCAGCGCCTGGCGGATTTCGTTTTCGGAAAACTCTTCGCCCCCAAAATAACGGTCCATAAATTCTTCACTTGTTTCTGCCACGGATTCAATCAGCGCCTCTCTGCAAAGTTCCAGGTTTGCAACCGAGTAATCCGGCATCTCCATCGGCACGACCTCTCCTTTGTCGTTCCAGCGGTTTGCGGTTTGTGCTACTACATTGACGTAGCCCACAAATTTCTCATTTTCACGGATCGGCAGATGGAACGGCGCAATTTTTTTGCCGTATAATTCCTGAAGGTCTGCTACAACCTGACGGAAACTGGCATTGTCGATATCCATGTCCGATACGAAAAACATACGCGGAATCTTATATTTTTCGCACAGCTCCCATGCCTTTTTTGTCCCTACTTCTACCCCGGCCTTGCCGCTGACAACGATCACCGCGGCGTCCGCGACACTGGCAGCTTCCTCCGCTTCGCCTACAAAATCAAAATAACCAGGCGTATCCAAAATATTAATCTTTGTATGATCCCATATAATCGGGACAATGGACGTCTGTATGGAAAAAGATCGTTTGATCTCTTCTTTATCAAAATCGCTAACCGTATTGCCGTCACTGATCTTGCCCATGCGGTTTGTCTGGCCGGACAGAAACGCCATCGCTTCTACAAGGCTTGTCTTTCCCGCGCCGCCATGTCCGAAGAGCGCCACGTTACGTATCCTGTCTGTTGTAAAAACCTCCATAAATGCTCGTACCTCCTGCTGTTTTATTTTTTATCGCAAACACTATAATTATTCTACCAAAACTGATGGGCAATTACAACAATTTTTTTCCGATTTATTTGCGGATCATTGTAAAACATCACAGTTGTTTGTGAAACAGCAGCGCCGGCCTTTATGCAATGTGGCTTCCTTTCCGATCGCTGCTTCTTTCCTTTTGCCGGCTGTTGTACAAAAACATCGCAAACGACGATGCAACGACCAGCACATACCCGATGATACTATAAGAATCCGGCACCTCCGCAAACAGCATCCATCCAAACAGGCCCGCGAATAAAATCTGCGCATAATCAAAAATAGAGATTTTTTTTGCCGGCGCATACGTATAAGCCGCCGTAATCGAAAACTGCCCGCCCGCGGCGCATAATCCGGTCAGCAGCAAAAATAACGTCTGGCGCGCCGTCATAGGCGAAAAATGAAACACAACCCACGGCAAAATAGACAGGCAGGAAAACAGGGAAAAATAAAACACAATCACAGGCCCTTTTACCGCGAGCATGCCAAGCTTTCGTACCATCGTATACGCAATCCCCGCCCCAAGGCCGCCGCATACGCCAATCAGTGCGGGAAGCAGATCCGTATTTTCAAATCCTGGTTTTACAATAAATAAACACCCGCCAAAAGCCGCAAAAATACAGAATGCCTGAAACGGCCGAATCGTTTCTTTCAGCAGAAAGCACGAACATACGACGGCAAAAAACGGGGACAATTTATTTAAAATGGAAGCATCCGCTACAAGCAGATGATCAACCGCGTAAAAGTTGCATAAAATCCCAACCGTCCCAAACACACACCGCATGGCCAGCGTCATGCGGGCTTCTTTTTTCACCTGTATAGATACCCGGTTCTTTAAAAGTATAAAACCCGCAAATCCGGCGGCCACCAGATTGCGGAAAAAGCTTTTCTGCATCGATGGAAGATCGCCTGCCAGACGGATACAGACATTCATGCAGGCAAAACAAAATGCGGATAATAGAATCATACATACACCGCGGATATACGCGTCATGAGTTTCCTTACGCATAGCTGTTTCCTTTCTTCTAAGTTACTGACGCTGCCTGTATCAGTAAGTCCTAAAAAAATGTGATTTCATCAACATCCTGGTCGATTTCTATAAAACTGGAATTGCAGACTGCCCGATAGACCGCATCTGCTTTTTCTGCGAAAAATATATCTTATATATTCGGTGATTGAATACTGCACAATAAACCCGATAAACGGCGGGCAAGAAACAAATCATATTGTGCTGAAATTTTACGCCGTTTATATAGTTTCGCTCCTGCTCCCAGGTACTTTCAAACTCTTGATACATAAAACCCTCCGCAGCGTTTTTTCCGTTTCCTTTTCAATTGTAGCAGACAATGCGCAAACTGGCAATATACTTTATACATGCCGTTTTTTTGATTGACTTTCCCCGCTAAAATCATTAAAATATTTTTAAAAACAACACGGAACGCGGCTGGATTCCTGCCGCGCCGGTACACAAAACTACAACTACGATTGGAGAAACCTGAACGATGGATATCACAAAAATCGGTTTTGTCGGGCTTGGCCTAATCGGCGGCTCAATTGCAAAGACCATCCGGCGGATCTATCCGGAGATCCGGCTGTACGCCGTTTCCGGGCATTTATCTACCATTACGCAGGCCTTTGCGGCAGGTGCAATTGAAAATGACTATATGATGGACATTTCCGAATTTTCAAGCATGGATTATATTTTCTTATGCACACCGGTTCGCCAAAACATCTCATTTTTAAAACAGCTTAAAGACATCATTTCACCCAATACCATAATTACAGACGTTGGCAGCGTCAAGGGGGATATCCATAAGGCCGTCACAGAACTTGGCCTGGAACAAAAATTTATCGGCGGGCACCCGATGGCCGGTTCGGAAAAAACCGGATTTGCCGCTTCAACAGCCTATTTGCTGGAAAACGCCTACTATGTGATAACGCCTACCGCCTGTACGGATCCGCAGCAAACCGAACGTTTCCGCGATTTTGTAGCCGGGCTTGGCGCGATCCCGCTAGTGCTGGACAGTGGCCGGCATGATTTCGCAACCGCTTCGATCAGCCATCTGCCGCATATCATCGCGTACAGTCTGGTCAATCTGGTAAAAGAAGTGGACGATTCGCAGGAAACGATGAAAACGATTGCCGCGGGCGGATTTCGGGATATGACACGCATTGCGGCATCTTCCCCTGTGATGTGGCAGGAAATCTGCCTGTCTAATAAAGAACAGCTTCTGCGCCTGATTGATTTGTATACGCGTCAGCTTTCCGGGATCCGTGCCTCCATTGAAAAAGAAGACACGCAGGCAATGCTGTCCTATTTTACAGACGCGAAAAATTACCGCGACTCTCTGACCGTGCGGCAAACCGGGCCGATCCATCCGGTCTATGAATTATATTGCGATTTAATTGATGAGGTTGGAGGGATTGCTACGTTGTCCACGCTTCTTGCCAGCAATGGAATCAATATCAAGAATATCGGGATCCTGCATAACCGGGAATTTGAAGACGGTGTACTGCATATGGAACTGTATGACCAGGATTCCTTAGATACCGCGGCTGCCCTGCTGACCAAATACCATTATACGGTTTACCGCCGATAAGCAAGGAAAGGAGATCTATTATGATTCTAAAACCAGCGAAATCCCTCAAAGGGGAACTGACGGTTCCCGGAGATAAATCCATCTCGCACCGCAGCGTGATGTTCGGCGCCATTGCAAACGGCTGTACCGAGGTTACACATTTTCTGGAGGGTGCCGACTGCCTGTCTACGATTTCCTGCTTTCAAAACATGGGTATCTCCATTGAAAATACCGCAGGACGGATCATCATCCACGGAAAAGGGCTGCATGGACTGCGCCGCCCGGACGCTGCCTTAGACGTCGGCAACAGCGGAACAACCGCGCGCCTGCTTTCCGGTATTTTAGCCGGACAGCCGTTTTCTACGGTTTTAACCGGGGACGCCTCCATTCAAAAACGCCCAATGGGACGCATTATGAAACCGCTGCGTGAAATGGGCGCGGACGTACAGGGACTCCATGGAAATGACTGTGCTCCTTTTCAAATCAACGGCGGTTCTCTGCACGGAATCCGGTATCTTTCCCCTGTTGCGTCTGCCCAGGTAAAATCCTGCGTTCTGCTTGCCGGGCTTTACGCAGACAGCCCGACCAGCGTCACGGAACCGGCCCTGTCCAGGAACCATACGGAGCTTATGCTTACCTCCTTTGGCGCGGACCTTGCCAGCCGGGATACATCCGTAACCATCCAGCCCAATCCGCACCTGCATGGACAGGCCATTGACGTGCCGGGGGATATCTCTTCTGCCGCCTATTTTATTGCGGCCGGACTGCTCGTACCAAACGCGCAGATTCTGATCCGTAATGTCGGCATCAATCCGACCAGAGACGGTATCCTGCGCGCGGCGCAGGCGATGCACGCAAATATTGAGAAATTAAATATCCATGAAACATCCGGTGAACCCGTATGCGATCTACTGGTAACATCCAGCAGCCTTTGCGCCACAACGATCGCGGGAGATTTAATCCCGGCATTGATTGACGAGATTCCGATTCTTGCCGTAATGGCCGCTTTTGCAAAAGGTACCACGGTAATTCGGGACGCGGCGGAGTTAAAGGTAAAGGAATCTGACCGGATCGCGTCGATTGTCACAAATTTAAAAGCGATGGGCGCGGACATCACGGCCACAGAGGACGGAATGGTCATACACGGCGGCCGCACGCTGCACTATGCCGAGATCGACCCATGTATGGACCATCGGATTGCCATGGCTTTTGCGGTAGCCGCGCTTTGTGCGCAGGGCGGCGCAAAAATACGGGACGCGGAATGCGTTACGATTTCTTATCCGCAGTTTTACCGCGATTTGCATGCGCTTGTTGACAAATAAGGAACTTGCCAGTAAGTAACGATGAAATCTTTCTGTATGGAAAGGAGTGTTTCTAATGATGGATAGAATGTATACGATGCTGCTGTTAAATTTTATTACCCCGTTCGTTATGATGTACGTCGGATCCATATTCAAAAAACATCCCGTGAAAGACCGTACGACACAGAACGGATATAATACCCCTCTCTCCAGAAAGTCGCAGGCGCATTGGGATTATGCGCAAAGCATTGCTCCGGATATCTTTCTTTCCATTGGCCGGTTTGCCTGTGCCTTTGAACTGGTATTCAACCTCTTTTTGTTCTTCTGCCGGGTTCCCATAGACACTGCCCTTACGGCCGGGACCGCAACAGGACTTTTGTTTTTGACCGGCGGATTTTACAAAACCGAACAGAAACTAAAGCAAAAATTTAAATCAGAATAAAATTAATTTGGAAAGGTTTCGACTTCCTGTAACGAAGGAATCGAAACACCCGCTCCATTTCTGCTGACGCAAATGGCCGCCGCTTTTGCGGCCGTTGCAAGCGATTGCTCTACTCCGTTTCCGCCCATAATGCTCCCTAGGAAAAATCCGGTAAATGTATCTCCAGCCGCCGTAGTATCGACGGTTTTTACCGGATACACCGGCTGTGTATATGTTTTGTCTTGATATCCATAGACCGATCCGCTCCCGCCAAGGGTCAGTACAATTTGCGCCGCCGGAAACGCCCGCATCAATTGGTCCAGCATTTCCCGCGGACATTCTTTCGCTGCCCCGCTTAACGCGGCGCCCTCCAGTTCATTTAAAATTAAAAAATCCACATAGCTAAGCGGCATCCGCATGATTGCTTGATTCATCGGGGACGGGTTGAGTGCGATTTTCATTCCAATCAGGTGCGCTTTTTCCATAATATACGCTCCCTGGCTGATTTCATTCTGCAAGACAATCAGATCTCCCTGCGCAAAATGAGACAGTACAAAATCCGCGTCTTTTTCTGTCACCATCTGGTTTGCCCCGCCATATAACAGAATGCTGTTTTCTCCTTCGGGGGTCTTTTGGATAATCGCATGGCCGTTTGGCGCATCTTTTTTCAGCAGCAGCTCTGTATGGACGCCGGCTTCTTCCAATTCCTTTAACAGCATTTGGTAATCCTGCTTTCCTACCGCCCCCGCATGCCATACCAAAGCCCCAAAACGGGCAAACGCAACGGACTGGTTCATCCCTTTCCCGCCGCTAAATCGCTGCAGGCTGTCGGATGCAAGCGTTTCTCCCGGCTGTACAAAATGATGTACCTGATAGACATGGTCGATATTCAATGAACCAAAGACAAGAATTTTCATTTCCTATTCCTTTCTTAGAAACGGTAAATACATACTGTTCCTTACTTTATGTAACAGTTCAGATAGAGTGTTACATTTTGGCTGGTCGGACGCTGGGAGAGACGGTTTGCC
>CAJUIH010000021.1 GCA_910586045.1 uncultured Eubacterium sp. | reverse complement strand
TTAGCTGCTGGCGGGGCCAGGGCGAACTAGGCGCCGCGACCGGGGCAGGCCGCTACGTAGATGCAGAATACTTAGGGATTCTTACCATTCTGGAGGGC
Organism: uncultured Eubacterium sp.; assembly: GCA_910586045.1. Classification (GTDB taxonomy): domain Bacteria; phylum Bacillota; class Clostridia; order Lachnospirales; family Lachnospiraceae; genus Eubacterium_J. The sequence continues at coordinate 36,622 of CAJUIH010000021.1, read as the reverse complement.
TGCCAGCAAGCCGGGCAAACCGTCTCTCCCAGCGTCCGGCCAGCCCAAAATGCAACTCCTATCTGAAACGGTTCCGGTAAGGCTTTGCGGCTGCCCCAATCAGAGGAACTGGGAATACGCGCCTATATTCTGCATCCCGCCGCGGTACGCGGCCATCTCGCTGACCGTTACCATCTGGTAGCCCTGTTCTTTTAAGTATTTCATGACCGCATCAGCCGCGTAGGCCGTTTGCGCATGCAGGTCATGCATCAGTACAATGGACCCGTCATACGCTTTCTGCTGTACGCACCGGATCGTCGCCGCCGTATCCCTTGTCTTCCAGTCCATCGTGTCCACAGACCATAAAACAGCCGGCATACCTGCCGCTTGGAGCGTAGCCGATGTATAGCCGCCGCCCGGCGGACGCAGAATATGGATATCCACGCCCGCATACCGCTTGACGATCTGGTTGGTCTTAGCAATCACAGACTGTACCTGCGCAGCGCTCAGTTTCCCGAGGCTGTTGTGCGCATAGGTATGGTTTCCAATCTCACAGCCTAATGCCGCTTCCTGTTTTAAACTGTCCGCAAACTGGCTTACACGATTTCCTACTACAAAAAATGTGGCATGCGCATCGTATTTTTTCAGTGCTTTTAATACAATCGGCGTATGTTCGGACGGGCCGTCGTCATATGTCAGGGCGATCATCTTGCGGTCCGCGTCGATCGCCATCTGGCTTGCCGCCTCACTGTAAGTACCTTTCCCGCCATTGCGGTCTTTTGCGCATACTTTATACGTATATACGATTCCGCCGCTGCAGTTTTTATCTGTAAAAGTCGTTTTCTGCCCTTTTACCGTCCCTGCCACCTCATATTGCGCGTGGTCAGTGCTTTTGCGCAAGACCTGGTAAATTTCCGCGCCTTTGACTGGCTTCCAGTTCAGTACCAGCCTGCGGGATCCCGATACATTGGAAATCTGCGTGACCTGCGGCTGCTGGAATGAACGTCCTTTAACCGTCCTGCTTTGGGCGCTTGATTTTTTCCCTTTGGAATACACAATCAGGCGGTAATAATACGGCTGTCCCTGTTCACGCCCCTTGTCTTCATAACTTGCCTCCCCTGTCGACGTCTGATAAATGCGCGAAAACCCGCTGTCTTTTTGCGTACTGCGCATCAGCACATAAGTCTGTGCGCCGCTGACTTTGCGCCATTTCAATTTAATGACGCCGTCCGGTTTGGATGCGGCGATCAGAACCGGCTTTTTTAGTTTTTCCGTTTTGGCATCTTTGTTTTTTTCCGTGTGATCCGTATTTTCAGCGTCTTCTCCTGTTTCGTTTCCCCCGTTATTTTCCGGGTCTTGTGTAAGTTCCGCCTGCTCTTGTTCTGCCGCTACCGCCTTTTGGGCTGCATGCGCATTGCTCCCATAGACCAGCGCATTGACAGACAAGCCGATAATAACAGCGCATGCTACGGAATACATTGTTTTTTTCATCATTTCATTTTTCATCTTTTGCTGACTCCTCTTTAAATTTACCCTATAAGATTTTTGATTTATAAACCCTGATCAGCCTATGATCTCTCGATTCCTGATTGGCCATACCTATTATAGCACGAACAGGGCTGGCTGTATAGTAGAAAAAACCGCATGCTTGTCTTACAACAAAAACACTTTTTACACAGGCTGAGCGAAAATATCAATATGCGAAAGCCGCAGCATCCCCTTTATTACCCGGTTATCCATTAAAACCGACACAGCCCTTTTCACCGGAAATCCATACCAGGATTCTGCCGCCTGGATGGGGATGATGTTTGTCGCGTCCAGCCGTTCGCGCATTGCGATCATTCTTCCGATATCATAGTCCGAAAGGTCATCATCCCCGCAGATATTAATAGCAGCCGGAGCATCCCCCTGCTCAATCAGCCGTACCAAAAGATCCGCCGCATGGTCAAAGCTGATCGCTGACCGGAACACATCCTCATACAGCATGATCCTCTCCCCTGTGCGTGCCGCCGCAACAATCTGATCATAAAAATGCGCTTGGTACGTCAAAGCTGACGAAACCAGAAACGGAAACCGTATCACATGATACCCGGCGCGCAGAATCAGCGACTCCGCAGCGCATCTGCAGTAACCATAAAAACTGACCGGCCGTAAGGGATCGGTTTCTTTATAATGATACCGATTCCTGCTTTCCCCATAGACTCGGTCAGACGAAATATAAAATACCCTGACGTCTTTTTTCCGCCGCAGCTTATGGATCACCTGATGCAGGCAAACAACATGGATATTCCATGCAAGGTCCGGATCTTGCTGTACTTGATCCGGCTTACAAAAAGCCGCCAAATAAATCACTTTGACAGGTTCCCCGCCAACCGCAAGCTTTTCTATCAACTGATCTGTCAAAAAATCGTCCCGCACATCGCAGGCCATCCACTCGATTCTCTCGTGTTCCTTAACCTGCGCCAAATCCCTGTCCGTTGCAATGATTCTTTCCTTGGTTAATTCCAATACCGATTTGATGCAGCAACTTCCTAAAGTCCCGCCTGCTCCCATTACTACATACATAGACTGCTCCCCCCCTCACCGGTTCCCTGTTTTTCTCTTTGTTCCGCCCATAGATTCTCTTTCCTGTTGACCCGCTTATTTCTTTCATTCTTTCGATCCGGGCAGGCAAACGATCATTGTAATGCATAACATTTTACTGGAAAATGTTATGCATTACAGCAATCGTTTTATGCCTTAAATCCCGCGTAAACTCAAGAAAAAACAATGTTTATACTAAGCCTGTAAATGACGGTGTGAAGACGGATTCCCACAGACGGCACAGCTAAAATAAAACGAAGTGACTTTATCATTATCTGTAGAATTTTAGAAATGATCCACAAAAATATGCAAAAAAAGAAAGAAAAAACGGCAATATCCGCCAATTTTTTCTTTCTTGTTGCAAAACAAATCAAACTGCTATAAAATACTTTCAGACAACATTTTCCAGTATATTGTTATTCATTGAATTTTCTATACAATATTCTTTGGATCCTGTGCCAAATACGGCCGTCTAGTTTTTCTATCACACATATTTCATCAGGCTCGGCAGCCACAGCGAAATCTGCGGCACATACGTTACGAGCAGCAGCACCGCAAAAATCGCCGCAAAGTATATCAAAAGCTGCTTTATTACCGTTTCGATTTTAACCCCGCCTACTTTGACCCCGACAAACAGCGTCGTGCCTACCGGAGGCGTAATTGTGCCGATACAAAGATTAAAAATCATCATAATGCCAAAATGTACGGTATTCATTCCAAGCGACTGGCACACCGGCAGGAAGATCGGCGTGAAAATCAGGCACGCAGGCGTCATATCCATAAATGTGCCGACGACCAGCAGGATAATATTGATCATCAAAAGGATCACATACCGGTTGTTGCTGATCGACAAAAGGCCGCTGGAGACTAACGCCGGAATATTGGTAAATGCCATAACCCATGACATAATGGAAGAGACCCCGATCAGAAATATAATAATCCCCGTCATCTCGGCGCTGTCTTTTAAAATCTGCGGCAGATCCTTGATCTTGATCGATTTATAGCCAAACAGCGACAGCAGCAGGCTGTATACTACGGCCACAACCGACCCTTCCGTCGCGGTAAAGATCCCGCCGATAATACCGCCGATTACAATAATAATCAAAAGCAGGCACGGCAGGGCCTGAAGAAAAATATTCCATTTTTCTTTCGCTGTAAATGTAGTCGAACTGCGGTAGCCCCTCTTTTTCGCGATACAAAAAATCACGATCATGCACGCAAGCCCCCACAAGATACCCGGGATATAGCCCGCCATAAAAAGGGCCGCTACGGACGTACCGCCGCTGACCAGCGAAAAGGTAATCATAACGTTGCTCGGCGGGATTAACAGCCCGGTCGGCGCCGTCGCCACATTGGCCGCCGCGGAAAAGTTCGGATCATACCCTTCTTCTTTTTCTATCGGCCCGATAATGGAACCCATCGCGGATGCCGCCGCTGTACCGGAACCGGAAATGGCGCCGAATAACATATTCGCCAATACATTGGTTTGTGCCAGAGCGCCCGGTGTGCGCCCGGTCACGACTTTGGCAAGGTTGATCAGGCGGACCGCGATCCCGCCCTTATTCATCAGATTGCCTGCCAGGATAAAGAACGGGATTGCCAAAAGGCTGAATACGGATATGCCGGAAAAGATCCTCTGCGCCCCGGTCAGTACCGCTACCCCCGCATCCATTACCGGCAGAATCGCACATACCGAGGAGATGCCAAGCGCGACTGCGATTGGGACTCCCGCCAGTAAAAGCACTGCCAGCACAACTAATATAATTAAACCACAAAGTAACGCAGTATTCATGTTTGACTCCTTATATCATGTATTTAGGTTTTGATGGGAAATCGAACAGCCATCCTGTCTGCCATACAGCCCCGCTGCCCACGTATTTTCCGCATTCTAAGCATCTTTGGCTTTCTGCGGCGCCGCGCCTGTAATCAGGTCTGCCAGGTTTAGTACCGCATAAAAAACAATCAGCACGCCGGAAATCGGAATAATCGTATAAACCACACCCATCGGTATGCCAAGAGACGCCGTGGACTGCGTCATCGTCAGGTCCATAATCGTCACGCCGCCGTAGATCATGACGCTTGCCGCCAGCAGCATGATCAGTACCTCGCTGATCATGCTTAATACTTTCTGCCCGCCCGGGCCTGCCTTATCCGCCATAAAGCCCATACGCATATGGTCGCGTTTTCCAAATACATAAGCGCTTGCCAGCAGCGCCATCCAGGTAAAACTGTAAGTCAAAAGTTCTTCCGAAACTGTACTTGGACTTTTAAAAATAAACCGGGTAATGATCTGGTAGCTTCCGATCACAACCATTGCCGCAAAAATAACTGCGCAGGCGGAACTTAAAACCAGGTCAACCACTCTGCGGATTTTATGCAATGCTTCCATTATTCTCCCTCCTGTGCGTATTTTTCATTCACCTGCTGAATATGGTCATACAAGTCTTTAATATGGTCATTTTCATCCAGCATTTCCTGCTGTACTTTAGACACTTTATCTTTAAAGACCTGCACATCCACCTCGATAAATTCCACACCCATCTGGTCGCGGGCAATCGCTTTTGCCTCTTCTATCTGTTCATCCCAGTAGACCATCTCTTCTTCCGTGGATAATAAGGCCGCGTCCCGGAAAACCGCATATTCTTCTTCGCTCAGCCCCTCCAGGAATTTCAGGTTTCCAATCAGCATATCCGGTACCATCTGGTGCATATTGTAGGAATAATACTTTGCCACTTCCCCGTGTTTGTTATTGGTCAAAGCCAGTTCATTGTTTTCCGCCCCGTCAATTACCCCCTGCTGGATCGCCGTGTACACTTCTCCAAAACTCATTGGGGACGCCGCAGCGCCGAATGCGTTTGCCATGTTCACACTGGCCGGGCTTTGCTGGACACGCATTTTCAGTCCTTTGAGATCATCCGGCGTATGGATCGCCTTTTTGGCGTAGAAACTTCTTGTACCCGCATTATACCATGTCAGCACGCGGAATCCGGCCTCGTTAGTCGACTCGTACACGGCTTCCATATAATCCGTATCATTCATCACTTCATGGTAGGCTTTTTCGGAAGTAAACAGGTACGGCATACTGAATACCTCGTATACATCCGCAAAGTTTTCCAGATTCGCCGTACCGGCGACGACAAAGTCAATCGCCCCGGTCTGCGTCAGTTCAATCGCCTTTTGCGCGCCCCCGAGCAGCTCGTTTGGATAAATCTGGATTTCATATTTGTCGCCCAGACGTTCCTCAATATATTCTTTAAACTTTAAAAGCCCCAAGTGTTCCGGGTGCGTCTCGGACTGCGCGTGGGAAATCCTTACGATCCGTTTCCCATTGCCGACCGAAGCGCAGCCGCTTAAACCGGATAGACCGGCAAATGCGAACCCTGCGCAAAGAACGGCGGCGCATAATCTTTTTAAGCCTTTCATAATTCCCTGTTCCTTTCTTTGTTTCTTACAACGTCACTCCCTGCTTAAAAATAGCCATATCATGGAAACCCGCTTCCTCGCTGCATACCTTTTTGCCGGATGCAACCGCAAGCACATAATCAAACAGCTCCTGGCCGGTCTGTTCAAATTCCGCTTCCTCTACAAGCACCCCCGCGTCAAAATCGATCCAGTTTTTTTTCTTCTGCGCTAACGCGCTGTTGCTGGAAATCTTTACCGTCGGAACCGGGGCCGCAAACGGTGTGCCGCGCCCGGTTGTAAACAGGACAATCTGCGCCCCGCTTGCCGCAAGCGCCGTAGACGCAACCAGATCGTTGCCCGGAGCCGACAGCAGGTGCAGGCCCGTGCCGTGTACGCGTTCCCCATATGCCAGCACGCCCGATACCGGCGCTCTGCCTGATTTTTGGGTACAGCCCAGGGATTTATCTTCCAGCGTGGAAATACCGCCCTTTTTGTTTCCCGGCGACGGATTTTCATAAATCGTCTGATTATGGTCCTTAAAATACTGCTTAAAATCGTTGACCAAAGCGACGGTCTGCCCAAACAGCTCTTTCGTGCCGCAGCGGTTCATTAACAGCGTTTCCGCGCCGAACATTTCCGGCACTTCCGTCAGAATTGTCGTGCCGCCCTTGCTGATCAAAAGATCCGAAAACCTGCCGACAAGCGGGTTTGCCGTAATGCCGGAAAAACCGTCGCTGCCGCCGCATTTCATACCGACGACCAGCTTGGAAGCGCTGATTTTTTCCCGCTGAAAGCCGGAAGCGTAAGTAATCAATTCGTCCAAAACCGCAGCGCCCTGCGCCATTTCATCTTCCCATTCCTGGCACACTAAAAATTTGACACGTTTTGCATCGTACGCCCCAATATACCGCTTTAATTCTTCAATATTGCTGTTCTCACAGCCTAAACCAAGCACCAGGACGCCGCCCGCATTCGGATGGTGCACCAGATCCGCCAGGATGGTGCGCGTATGCTCCTGATCGTTGCCCATCTGCGAACACCCATAAGGATGCGGAAACGCGATCACCTCCTGCACGCTGCCGAGGACCCTTTCATTCGCGCTCTTTGCCATTGCCTGCGCAATGCTGTTGACGCATCCGACCGTCGGAATAATCCAGATCTCATTGCGTACGCCTGCCTGGCCGTCCGGCCTTTGAAATCCCTCGAAAAACGCCTCCCCGGTCGGCCGCAGCGCAGCCTCGACCGGCTCATAAGTGTAAGTAAGCAGGTCGCCGAGCGCCGTTTTCAAATTGTGCACATGCACCCACTGCCCGCGGCGGATCTCTTCTTTCGCATGGCCGATGCAAAATCCGTATTTGGTTACCTGCACGTCCGGCGCAATATCGCAAACCGCCATCTTGTGTCCGGCCGGAATCGTTTCCAGCGCCGTAACTGTACCCGCATGCCCCAGCGTTACTTTTTCTCCCGCGGCAATCTCCCGGACTGCCACGATGACATTATCATTTTCATTGATTTGAATAAAATCTTTCATACAGTCTCCCAATTTTTCCTGTTTGCTGTCTGTTGCGGTTCTGACCCGTCGGAACTATCCAAAATTTTTTTCCATTGCCCCGCGCATGCCGAGCGTACGGATTTGTTCAACATAAGACGCAACCGTTTCCTCTACTCCTTCCAGGGCGCTTAAATCCTGTCCCCAAAAATCCGTATTTGACAAAACGGCATGCGTATAAGCCTTTGCGTCTTTTGTGCTGTTTTGCGCAAAAAACTCCAATACTGACGCGTCGTCCAAGATCGTATACTCTTCTTCCCCACGGTGCCCGATTAACGCACGCTCACGTATTTGGCTGCCTGTATAAAACGCCAGCAGCGCCGCCAGAGAGAATGTCAAATGCTTTGGCAGTTTCCCGGTCTGTTCCAGATAACCAAGGAAACTCGGCATACACCGCGCCCTCCATTTGGAAACGGAATTAAGCGAGATGGAAAGCAGCGCGTGTTTGACATACGGGTTATGGAACCTGGTGATAACCGCCTGCGCAAATTCGACCAGCTCTTCTTTTGGAAGCGTCAGCGTCGGGATTACCTCGTCAAAAATAGTCGCTTTCATAAACCGCAGGATTAACGGATCCTGCATCGATTCCAGCACAATATCATTGCCGCACAAATACGACGCCAATACAAAAGACGTATGCGCGCCGTTTAAAATACGCACTTTCCTTTGTTTATACGGTTTTTGGTTGTCGGTAAAAATAACCGGAAGCCCTGCGGCCGGAAGCGGAAACTCGCCGCTTAGATCCTTTTCACTTTCAATTACCCATAACGCAAACGGCTCGCCGGTCACGAGCAGATTGTCCTGGTAGCCAAATTCTTCCCACAGCTTTTGCGCTTCGTCCTTTGGATATCCGGTCACGATGCGGTCAACGAGTGTGGACGCAAAAACGCAGGCTTCCTCCAGCCACTTTACAAACCCCTCTTCCAGATTCCACAGCGCCGCCAGCTTTTGAACGCACTCTTTCAATCGAATCCCGTTATCGTCAATCAATTCCACCGGAAGCATCACAAGCCCTTTGTCCGTATCCCCATTTACATGTACATAGCGTTCATATAAAAATTTGGTCAGTTTTCCCGGATATGTCTTAGGCGGATTGTATTCCATACGATCGGTATCGTCATACACAATGCCTGCTTCCGTCGTATTGGATACGATAAAACGCAGGGTGTCCAGCTTTGCATAGGCCGCGTATTTTTCATATTCTTCCTGCGCGTCTACCACATCGGCCACACTCGTTACAATCCGGCTGACCTTTTTCGCTTCCCCGTCCACAATCCCGCGAAGCTGCACGGTATACTGGCATTCCTGTTCGCGGAAACGCTCCAGGCTGCCGAACGCAATCGGTTTTACAAGCACGATATCGCCGTCAAATTTCCCCTGTTCATTCGCAATGTCGATCATATAATCCACAAATGCGCGCAGAAAATTCCCTTCTCCAAACTGCAGCACCCTGACCGGGCGCTCTTTTTTCCCGGTCCTTTTTTTGTTTAACAACTCCATAACGATCCCTCCTTTTATTTTTTGTTTCCGTGCAGCACATACTGCGATCATCCGCAAATTCCGTTTTCTATCAGAAATCTATATATTCGGTGATTGAATACTGCACAATAAACCAGATAAACGGCGGGCCAGAAACAAATGATATTGTGCTGAAATTTTACGCCGTTTATATATGCTGACGGTTGCAGCCATCTGCCATCTATTCTACCCAATCTAAATCTAGTCTAATCCAATTCTGACGCATACGATCCCAGATGAAAAACCATCCGAATCTCCTGGCGGCGCATTTGGCTTCGTATGTTCTTTGTTTTTTTATGTAAGCACTTACATTCTGATTTTCACATAATTTCACAACAGAGTCAATCGGCAAAAGTTCTTAATTTCAGTAAATATTTATAGTAAAAAGTACTAAAAATCTTGTTTTTCTATATATTTAACTAATTTTTTTGCAGATAGTATTGCATTTGGTTTTGAAATATTGTATAGTATTTTCAGTTGCAATGAAAGCGCTTTCACATGCTATGATTAATTATGCGGCAATACACGCTGTTTAATCTGATGCATGGCACAAGTTTGAAAGCATGCACCCGGTACAAAACCATCGTTTCGCACAACTTCGAGGACTCGACTATGACTATTTACGATATTTCCAATAAAGCCGGTGTATCCATTGCTACTGTTTCCCGCGTCATGAATGGAAGCGACAAAGTACGCCCCGCTACAAGAAAGAGAGTGATGGATATTATCGAACAATATGATTATACGCCAAATGCGTTTGCCCGGGGCATGGGCCTGCAGTCACTGCAGACGATCGGCATCCTCTGCGCGGATTCGTCCGATTTATTTTTGGCAAAAGCGGTTTTTTATATCGAGCAGGAACTGCAGTCCAACGGCTACGAGTCCCTGCTGTGCTGTACCGGATATAACCTGGATATCAAAAAAAACTACCTGAACCTGATTGTATCCAAAAAAGTGGACGCGATTATCCTGGTAGGATCCAATTTTATCGGCACAAGCGAAGAGGAAAACCAGTATATCCGGGAAGCATCCGCGCAGATCCCCATTCTGCTCTTAAACGCTTCTTTTGACCACCCGAATGTATACAGCATTTACTGTGACGACTACACGACAATGTTTGACGCTGCGGTTTCCATGCTGCAGGCGGGCATACACGACATCCTGTACCTGTACAATTCCGATTCCTACAGCGGGACCAGGAAGCGAAACGGTTTCCAGGCCGCCATGCAGGCGCATAAAATTATGGATTTTGAAAAACGAATCCAGTTTTACGAAGGCAGCCTGGAACACATGAATGAAATCGCGGATTTTGTCGAACAGGCCGCAAAGGAAATCTCTTTCCACGGGCTGATCGCCTCGGAAGACGCCCTTGCCATCGGCGGGATCAAATACGCACAGCGGGCAGGCCTTAGCATCCCGGAAGACTTATCCGTGATCGGCTACAATAATTCCATGCTGACTACCTGCTGTACACCGGAACTTTCGTCGGTAGACAACTGTCTAAAAAGCCAGGCGCACCAGCTTGTACAGACATTGCTTGGCGTGCTTTCCGGTGAATCTATGCCGACCAAATCTATTTTTTCGGGGCGGCTGATTACACGCGGAACGACACAGTTTTGATCATTCACCTGCGCGGCACAAAAGACCGGCGGCAGCGGCCCTTAGACCGCCGCACCGCCCCTGGTCACGCTGACGCGCAGGCAAAAATAAAAATAAATGGAGGGTATTTTATGAAACAATTTATGGACAAAAATTTTCTTTTACAGACGCCGACCGCGCAAAAACTGTATTTTGACTATGCGGCAACTACACCGGTCCTTGACTACCACTGCCATATAAACCCGCAGGAGATCTATGAGGACCGCAAATTTGAAAACATTACCCAGGTATGGCTTGGCGGGGATCATTACAAATGGCGCTTTATGCGTTCCTGCGGTGTGGACGAGCGTTTTATCACAGGAGACGCGCCAGATGAGGAAAAATTCCTTAAATGGGCTGAGGTACTTGGAAAAGCCATCGGCAATCCGCTCTTTCACTGGAGCCACCTGGAACTGCAAAAATACTTTGGTTACACTGGCGTACTAAATCAAAAAACAGCCGAAAAAGTATGGGAATTGTGCAACCAGCGCCTTGCAGAACCGGATATGACCGTGCGCAATATAATCAAACAATCCAATGTCACCTTAATCTGTACAACGGACGACCCGGTAGATTCCCTGGAATGGCATAAAAAAATCGCCGACGACCCGACGTTTACGATACAGGTACTTCCTGCATGGCGTCCGGATAAGGCGATGAACATTGAAAAAGCGGCTTACCAGGAGTATCTCGCACAATTAGCGGACGTATCCGGCATAAAGATTGCCACATTTGCCGACTTATGCAAAGCGCTTTGCGTCCGCATGGATTTCTTTACCTCCATGGGCTGTTCCGTTTCCGACCACGGCCTGGAATATGTGATGTACGCGCCTGCTTCCAAGGAAGAAATCGAGTCCATTTTCGCGAAACGCATGGGCGGCGCTTCGATTACACGGAAAGAAGAACTGAAATTTAAGACCGCGTTTATGGTATTCGCAGGAAAAGAATACGCAAAAAGAAACTGGGTATTACAGCTTCACTACGGCTGCAAACGCGACAACAATACGCCGATGTTTGAAAAACTCGGCCCGGATACCGGCTATGACTGCATCAACAACTACGCGCCGTCGTCTGAAATCGCGGATTACCTGAATGCGCTCAACAGCGACGGACATCTTCCAAAGACGATCATTTACAGCCTGAATCCAAACGATAACCAGGCGATCGGCACGATCTTAGGCTGCTTCCAGGATTCGAGCGCTGCCGCAAAAATCCAGCAAGGCTCGGCATGGTGGTTTAACGACCATAAAACCGGCATGCAGGACCAGATGATTTCCCTGGCAAACCTTGGAAACCTTTCCGGATTTGTCGGGATGCTGACTGATTCCAGAAGCTTTTTATCTTATACACGCCATGACTATTTCCGCAGGATCCTGTGCAACCTGATCGGCGATTGGGTAGAAAACGGGGAATTTCCGGCAGACTATGAGATTTTAGAGGAAATTGTAAGAGGTATCTGCTATAAGAACGCGGTAAACTATTTTGGATTTCACCTTGACTAATGCCAAATCCGGATAACCGAAACGGGCTGTCGCACAAAACAAAATACAAGCTATAGCAGCCGCAAACTATCTGTACTGCTGTCTTTTGCTGTATTTTTGTTCGTGCGGCAGCCCGTTCCCGGCTGACCAGCGAAAATTCATCTGTGCCATGCCTGCAGGCCCGGTTAAAATTTGATGCCGCACCCCGGTTTTTCCCGCTGCAGCGCCGGGTTCGTATAGTACTGGAAATTTCCCGCCTGTTCGAATGCCGCCAAATCCTGCGCCGTCACGGCCCACTCCTTATTGCCATCTGCGTCGTCGATGCGGATCGAACCGGCCTGCGCAAACACTTTGCCCGCCGCGATCGCCGCAAATACGGCATGGTGCCCTTTTTCAATACAATAATAACCGTTTTTTACCGCAAGGTCCGGTTTTCCTATCGCACACAGCCCAGGAGTTTGTTCTTCTTGCCTGCGGCAGTGCTCCAGCCGTTTTAAATCCATCTGCGCAAACCGTTTCTGTGGATAGAATCCCTGCAGGTTTAATTCTGCTTTCGTGGAAAACGGTTCTTTTTGGTATTGCTCAAAATTTCGGATAATTTCCTGTGCAAGCTGCTGCGGGGAAGCCATGCTGCTTTCAATGACAAGGTCATAATTTGACGCGTCGTAATAATCCAGCCCATACAGATTCGCAAACCGTTCCTGCTCCAGCCTGGCTCTCGTTTTCAGCCCAATCTCCGCCTCTTTTACATCCGCGTAATTTTCCGCATTCCGGCTGTCTCCGGCAAACACGCGCCGTGCCGCTTCCTGCGTGTCAACGAGCAAAAAAACCTTAAAGCTATGCGCTGCGAAATGCCATGCCAGCCTGGAATCGAATACTGTCTGGTCCATTTTGCGTCCGAGTTCACTGCTGCGCTGGTCCAGCATATCATCAATGCTGCGGTCGCTTTTCGCCGCCTCATTGAGTTCAATTACGGTCATTCCCTTTTCCGCCGCCAGTTCCCGGAAGATATCCCCGGCAGATACGATTGCAAAGCCCATTTTTTTAAGTTCCTTACACACACTCGTTTTTCCGCTGCCAAGATTTCCTGTTATTGTAATATTCATAAGCAATCCTCCCCATTTTTTCTCACTATAGCACGCCCCGCGATCCGGCGCAAGCCCCGTCAGACAAATGACTGCACCGCCGCCATCAATACCGGGACCGTAAACACACAAAGGATCGTTGTCAATATAATCGCCGCCCCGCATGTCGTCCCGTCAATCCCGCGTTCATTGCCAAGAATCAGCGGCATATTCCCAATCGGCATCCCAAACATAATCATACACACCGCCGCAAGCGGCGCATCTTTAATCACCATCCGCAAAATAGGCAGCAGTAAAAGCGGCAGTACCAGCAGCTTGACCACGGAAAAAACATACAGCCTCGGCTGCCCGAATACGGTCTTTAAATCCGCATGCGCCAGGGTAAAACCGACGGCTACCAATGCCATCGGAGAAGCCACGCCGCCCAGATACGTAATTGACGTTTTTAAAAATCCAGGCAGAGGGATCTCAAACAGAATGATACCAAGCGCAGCGATCCCGCATACCATCCCGGGGTTTACCATCGCCTTTACCGACGCAGCCGAAAAGTGCCCGTCCATCAGCGCAATCCCATAGGTGTAGAAAACAAGCGTATAAATCAGCACGAACTCGGTCACATAAACCACATACTGTGCCCCCAGTATACTGGAGACAACCGGAATCCCGATAAACCCCAAATTAGAAAATACAAACATCGTCTGAAATATTTTCCGCTGCTGCAGATCTGTCCTTTCAAATAACGGAGACAGCAGCATCCCGCACACAATAAAAAACAAAAACATCCCGCACGCAATCAGCGCAACTTTCCCCATCGCAGCGGACGAAATCTGCCCGGCAGCCCCGATCGCATTCGAAACGATTAACAGCGGATTAAAAATAAGCACAATCATATGCGACATCTGCTGGTTGGTATGGGCATCCAGCATGCCCGTGCGGGCGGCAAAAAAACCGACGCCGATCATAATAAGAAGCGCCAGCATTTGAAAAAATACCGTTACAATACTCATGAACCCTCTTCTTTCCCCCTGTCCCATTTTGGGTAAGGGACTCTAAATAGTATGATTTCCATAATGATTATCTTGCAGTTCCTAAAGTATACCACATCCGGCATAGAAAGTCTACGGCACAAACAGCATAACAATTTATTGCACCGGGCGGCAAACTTTGCTATACTTACTACATCATAAACGTACGTATGCAACTTTGGAGGCTGACATGGAATTTTTACGAAAACACCTGACCACGACGCAGATTATCACCTTTAGCTTTTTACTTGTAATCCTGCTTGGGACGATCTTACTTATGACCCCGCTTACATCCGCGGGCGGCAAAGCAACCCCGTTTGCGGACGCCCTGTTTACCGCGACAAGCTGTGTCTGCGTTACCGGCCTGGTAACCGTCACAACGGCTGTCCATTGGAACCTGTTCGGCCATATCGTGATACTGGTTTTAATCCAAATCGGCGGCCTTGGCGTAGTAGCTCTGGCTACTGTTTTTATTATGCTGCTTGGAAAAAAATTGTCATTAAGCAGCCGGATGCTTTTAGGCGACGCTTTTAACCTGGAAACCCTCCAGGGGCTTGTAAAGTTCTTGCGCCGGGTCTGTTACTGGGTCTTTCTTGTAGAGGGTATCGGCGCCTTGCTCTATCTGCCTGCATTCGTACCAAAGTACCATTGGAAAGGGATCTGGTACAGCCTGTTCCATGCTGTTTCCGCCTTTTGCAACGCAGGGATCGACCTGGTCGGGCCGGACAGTTTTATTCCCTATGTACACCATCCTTGGATCAACCTTGTAACCATGACGCTTATTATCCTAAGCGGCCTTGGCTTTATTGTATGGTTTGATTTTATGGATATCGTAAAAAAGAAACTGCAGGGTGAAACCAACCGCAGCGTTTGGTCCCAATTAAAACTGCACACAAAAATTGTATTTGTGATGACTGGATTTTTGCTGGTTAGCGGCGCTGTGCTCTATTTCGCCTTTGAATACCACAATCCCGACACCATCGGCAGCTTTACCCCCGGTCAAAAAATACTGGCTGCCTGTTTCCAGTCCGTGACTACCCGCACAGCCGGTTTTGTCACAATACCGCAAAAAGGACTTACCACGCCGTCCGTGATCGTTACCTTGTTCCTCATGTTTACGGGCGGCTCCCCGGTCGGCACTGCAGGCGGCGTAAAAACAACCACGCTGGCAATTATCATCCTGACCGTAATCGCAACGGTCCGCGGACGGGAGGACATCATCTGTTTTCACCGCAGGATTTCAAACAAAACCGCTCGCAAAGCGCTCGCGGTTGTACTGATCAGTTTTCTGGCAAGTATTGCCGCCATTATCGCTTTGGTTGTATTCGAACCGGGCGCGGCCGTGGATCAGATCTTTGAAGTATACAGCGCCTTGGGCACCGTAGGCATATCAAGGGATTACACTTCCGCCATCGGCCTGGCCGGCAAGCTGATCCTTTGTATCTGCATGTACCTTGGACGGATTGGCCCGATTACAATGGTACTGGTATTTACGATGCGCGACCAGCAGACCGCGGCAAAACTGCCGGAAGAACACGTCGCCGTCGGTTAAAATATTATAAAACAGGAGAAAGAAATGAAAAAACAGGAAAGCACAAAATCATATGCCGTATTCGGACTGGGCGAATTTGGCCGCAGTATCGCACAGGAACTGATGGCCGCGGACGCCGAGGTTATGGCCATTGACAAAGACGAAGACCTCGTCAGCGATATTGCGCCGCACGTAACGATGGCTGTCCAGGTGGACGCGACGGAACTGCACGCGTTTGACTCACTCGGACTGTCCAATATGGACGGCGTTATCGTAACCATGACTAGCTGCCTGGAAGCCAGCATTATGGCCATTATGGCTGCAAAAGAAGCCGGCGTGCCGTTTGTCCTCGCCAAATCCAGGAATGCAACGATGACGGAAATTTTTAAAAGAATCGGCGCGGATAAGATTGTAACGCCGGAACGAGACGGCGGCATCCGTGAAGCGCGCAATATTGTAAACGGCAACTTTATCGATTTTTTTGAACTATCCAAAAGAGTACGGCTGATTGAAATCTCCGTAAAAGAAGCGTGGGTCGGAAAAAGCCTAAAAGAACTGTCCCTGCGCCAAAAGCACAATCTAAACGTTGCCGCTTTGCGCCGTGACGGGGAACTAACCACAGACTTAGATCCCGATATGCCTTTCCTAAGCGGGGATTCCGTCCTGGTCATAATAGACAAAAAATATATTCGGGAATTAATTTCATGACAATCCCGTTAATCGGCACAATTGCCGTATAGCATATTGGAACATATGCAGGGGGAGATTTTTATGAACGAACAGAATGAAAATCATCGCAGACACAACCTGGTAGAATGTATTCTGGCACTCCTAACCAAACCTGAAAACAGCCATTTGGACATTGACCGCTTACAAACCGATCCGGGCAACTGCCAGTTAAAACAGACCTTTTATGACATTATGGACTTTTTGGAACAGATGCCCGGCGGATTTTTAATTTACAAGGCAGACAGCAACGAGGAAATACTTTATGCGAACAAAGCGCTGCTGCGGATCTTCCAGTGCGCATCTTTCAAAGAATTTAAGGAATATACCCATCACTCTTTCCAGGGGCTGGTACACCCGGACGATCTGGCTGAAGTAGAAAAAAGTATATGGGAACAAATAAAAGCCAGCCAGTATGATTTAGACTACGTAGAATACCGAATCATACGAAAAGACGGAAAACTGCGCTGGATTGAGGATTTCGGACATTATATCCGGGATACGTTTTTAGGAGAAGTGTTTTATGTTTTTTTGAGCGATGTGACGGAGAAAAAGAACCGCCAGCTTGCGGAGCACAACGCCCTGCTCCTGGAAAAAAAGCAAAAAGAACAATCCCTGCTCAGCCTGATTGACCGGTATGATAAAGAACGAAAACGAATCAACAAAGAACATCTGCGCCGTCTGGAAGTGATTGAGGGGCTAAGCGTCAATTATGAGTCCATCCTATACGCCAATCTGGATGACGACATGATCCTGCCCTACCGGCTGAGCAACCGGCTTGTTTACCAGTTTGATAACCTGCTTCAAATCCGCAGTTATATCTGGTTTTATAATAACTATGCAGATACCTGGCCGCATCCGGAAGAACGCGCGCAAGTACGCCGCTGTACGTCTCCGGACTTTATCCGTGAAAAGCTGCAGTTTCATAAAACCTACTATATTAATTACCGGGTAATATTTAATGGGGAGCTGCAATATTTGCAGCTTAGGTTCGTAAACGTAGGAAGCAAAGACCATATTTCCCAAATCGTAATGGGGTACCGCCGGGTCGACGAGGAAATCCGCCGTGAGATGGAGCAAAAGCAACTGCTGGAATCCGCCCTGCATAACGCGACTTTGGCCATTACAGCCAAAAACACATTCCTTTCCAATATGTCGCACGACATGCGCACGCCGTTAAATGCCATTATCGGCTATACGGCGCTTGCCAAACAAAATACCGCGGATGCCGCATCCATGGCGCACTACCTTGCGCGCATTGAAGAGTCCGGAAAGCTGCTGCTTGGGCTGATCGATAAGGTGCTGCAGATCTCATGGTCAGAATCCGATGACATCCAAATTATGGAAACGGAATGCAGCCTATGGAGCATTTTGCAGGAGATCCGGGACGCTTTAAAGGAAGAACTGTCCCAAAAGAACATCACGCTTTCGCTCTATTCCGCCGGACTGACACACAGCAATGTAGTCAGCGACCCGGACCAGCTACGAAAGATACTTTTACATATCGCAAATAACGCTGCCAAATACACGCAGGAAGGCGGACACATCAGCATAATGTTAATCGAACTGGAAAGCCTGCCGAACGACTATGCCATGTTCCAGTTTTCCGTAGAAGACAACGGCATTGGGATCAGCGAGGAATTTGCCAAACGCATGTATGAACCGTTCGAACGGGAAAAAAATACGACCGCCAGCGGTGTCCCTGGTACGGGACTGGGGCTTACGATTGTAAGAAATATTGTAAATGCCATGGGCGGAACCATTGATGTAAAAAGCCAGGTTGGGGTCGGTACAAAATTTACCGTGACACTGCGGATCAAAGTCAAAAACAGCCCGGTTCCCGTCTCCTTTGATATGGACGAAGCTCTGGACCAGCTTGCCGGCCAGACGATCCTGCTTGTCGAAGATAATGAAATCAATATGGAAATCGAGACGGAAATTTTGGAAGGACTGGGTTTTCGAATCGAACAGGCGACAGACGGCACCATTGCCGTTGAAAAAATGCAGAACGCAAAACCAGGCGACTATTCCCTGATTCTTATGGATATCCAAATGCCTGTCATGAATGGACGGGAAGCAACCAGGGCGATCCGCAGGCTTTCAGACGAAACACTGTCCCATATCCCGATCATTGCCCTCTCCGCAGACGCATTTGAGAGTGACCGGCGCAAATCCATCGAAAGCGGTATGGACGCGCATCTTTCCAAACCGATTGATATTCCGCTGCTTTTGGAGACAATTGCAAAAACCATCCAAAACCACGCGTATCTGTACGGAACAGGGGTGAAATAACCGGAAATGATTCTTTTTCATGTAGATTTAGACAATACGCTGATTTATTCCTATCGGCATCCGATCGGCCCAAAGAAACGGACTGCTGAAATCTATCAGGGACGGGAGATTTCATTCCTTACGGAACGGACACAAGAACTGCTGCGAAAACTGCAGCCCTATGTGCAGATCATTCCGACGACAACAAGGACGGCCGAACAATATGCACGCATCGAACTTGGAATCGGAAAGATCCCTTACGCACTGGTCTGTAATGGCGGGCAACTGCTGATCGACGGCAAAAACGACGACGCCTGGTACCGCCAGTCCATACGCCTGGTGCAGGAAAGCCAGACAGAGCTGGAAACGGCCGTACAAATGCTGGAAGCGGAAAAAAGCCGCACGATGGAAGTCCGTCTGCTTCATAAGCTGTTTGTATTTACAAAATGCAGCCGTCCGCAGGAGACCGCCGCCTATTTGGCCAGACATCTAAATATCCAAAAAGTAGACGTGTTTCAAAACGGGGAAAAAGTATACGTCGTCCCTAAAAAGCTGGACAAAGGCAGCGCGCTTGCCCGTTTCCGCAAATACACAGGCGCCTGCAAAGTGATTGCGGCAGGAGACAGCGCGTTTGACCGGTCCATGTTAGAACAGGCAGACCTTGCCGCCGCGCCGGCAAATTATGAAATCGGCAGGACGCTTGCGCATACGGTCCGGCGGATGCCTGGAAAGACGTTATTTTCGGAAGAAATGCTGGAATTTTTTCTGAGGAACTGTCCCGAAATAACTTACCTATAGTTTATTTCCAATTTATATTCTCACAAGCAACCGGAAGCAGATCTTTGCGGCATCTCAGCCGCGGGTCCTGCTTCCCGTTTTTGTCTTCTCATTTACAAAGCTTATTTACGATTTTTTCTCCGGCATATGATACATCCGGTTAAACTCCTGTTTGATACTCTCTAATTTTGCCTGGTCTTCGACCCTCTGCCGTTTCGCATTGTCCTGGATCTGCTTCGTTTCCTCAATACCCGAAACAATCGTACGCCAGGTCGTTTCTAATGTCTCTATTTTGACGGAACTGCCGGATGCAAGCTGTGCGGTAAGCTTGGACTGCTCTACGGTATTACGGGCATTTTTTAACAGCAGCTCGTTGGTCTTTTCATCCAATGCCGACATCGCTTCGGCCTGGATTTTCTGACGTTTCAGCATAATGGCCTGCGCAAGCGCCTGTTTAAATACCGGAAGCGTAATAATAAATGCAGAATTGATTTTCCTAACAAGATTCATGTTGCTGTATTCCATCGTCTTGATCATTGGAACCGACTGCATTGCTACGCTTTCCGCGGTTCTTAGATCCTGTGTGCGCTGCTCTAGCATGGAAAGCGCCTGATTCAGGCTCGTCAGCTCAAACTGAATCGAGGAATCGCCCGTCGCTTCCATATCCGCCTGCCGTTTCGCAATGTAGGCTTCGATTTCTTTACAGCCCTGTTCGCCGGCGAGGATATATCGGACCAGCTCATGGTAGTAATTGACATTCGCGTCAAACATTTCATTTAATTTCTTATTTGACTGCTTGATTTCGGATTCGTATTGCTTTAATTGTACATAGATTTTATCGATTTCATCGCCCATGGTATGATATTTATCCAGGACTTTTTCCATCTGTTTTCTTAAATTTCCAAATAATTTTCCAAATAATCCCGGTTTTTCTTTGATCTCATCAATATCAAATTTATCCATAATTTTTGCCAGCGTATTTAGCATCCCGCTGGAATCGTCGATCTGCGACATACTCATACTGTTTAACACAACGTCAGACGCCCTGGATACCGCTTCCGCTGCTTCTGCGCCAAACGAGACAATCGTCTCCAGATCATACACCTGGATCGTGCTGACAATCTCGTCTACTTCCGGCGAGTCTACCAGACGGGCGTTCATTTCCTCCCGGTCGGCGACAATATCATACTGCTCCACTACTTCGATTTCATTCTTTTCCTCCGCCGTCGTCTGTGGTGCCTGTACCGCCGGCGCTTTGCTAAAGTCCAATCCCATAATTCGGTTACCTGCCTCTCTTAAATAGTTTATCCCGCCATTTCACCCTGCCGTTCGGTGAAAGGCTCTCCAGATTCGGAACCCGCAGGTCGTACACATACTCCCCGGTCTGGTGCTCCTCAATGAGCTTTTTATCAAAGTATTTTTCTACATTCTGATATCCGGTCGGCACAAAAAACACAACGTCAAATCCAACCAAATTCAAAAATGCGGTCAAAATCGTATCTTCCAGCGATATCATTTCTTCGCCTGTGTTGATATAAATTAATTTTGGATTTTTTTTCGTGAAATCAAATTTCTGGATCAGGCGCACAATATCTTTCGGCAGGTTCAAAAGCGTTGCCGTAATAGTATACTCCGTACCGTTGACAAAAGTGCCCCGGATGATTTTGGAATCAATCAATACCTGCAGTTTGTCCAATATATAATCCTGAATCTCTTCCCGCAAAAACCCATACGGATAACTGGCATGATTTTTTATTTTCGCCCGCTGCAGCCTGCCGTTTTTGTAAAATTCCGCTGCGTATGCTTTGATTGGATTCGGCTGTGTCGATTCGATAAACGGAGCAGACTTTATCACGAACGTATCTTCGGTAATCAGTTCCCTAACGCAGCGCCAATAGGATGTAATCTGCCCATCCTTAACCCCGGAAACTTTCGCAAAAATAACCGGTATCGTTACCACGCGTTCCATCGTACTGAAGCTTGGACGATATTTTACCTCCTGGTCCCACAATATTTTAATTTCTTCATACATGGTCTGTAAGATAACCGCATTTGCCTTTTCATACTGACGGTTCCGATAAACGCCCGAATCCTGGTACAGCAGCGTATCCAGCTCCTGTTCCGCGTGGTAGGCAGCCGTTCCGATGAGCGCGTCTGTATTTTCCTGCGGAAACGTCCGAAGCTGCAGCGCGTTCTCATAATGGACCTCAAGCAAAAGCGGGTCGCGCAGACAGCAGTCCTTTTGGTTATCCGGGCACAAAATCAGCACATCAACGGGGATGCGCGCAAGGAAACGCAAAAAAAGCGCTTCATTTTCATCCCTGCAACCCCCCATATAAAAAAAGCAGCCCGTATCCGACGGTTTCCAGTTTTGAAAAAGCCCTCCCTGGTACCGTTTCAGCCAGCAGAGCAGATACACCGCACGGTTTGTCAATTTATTCAGGCTGTTCCCCTGCGCGGACGCTTCCATACGCACTACATCTACAAAAGCCTTTACCATCACGCGCTGCAGTTCTACATTTGCCGTATATGTGATATTTGCCGACAGATCCAGGATCATCTGTTCCTGCTTTTCATAATGGTGCCGGCGGATAGAAGCAATTTCTTCTGTCTGCGGAAGCGGTATGCGTTCATTTACCACTACAATTTGACGCCCGCTGTTTTTTAACTCTGCGTAAAGCTGGTACAACTCATTTGCATAGGCTGTTTTGTCCGCCACGCCATGGATCCTGCAATAGCAATTGTAAAACAGCTTCTTATCCGTACCGCGCTGGGCCGCCGTTTTTTTATAATACGGCAAAATTTCCGCCGGCCCGTCGTTCATCCAGGCATTCGTACAGTTTTGCACATTGGGCCGTTTTCCATACAGCCGTTCGTTTTCCATTTCCTTTTGTATTTCCCCGCGGATTTGTTTCAGGCTGAAATCCTCGGGAAATGGTGTCATACCCGCCAGCGTAAGCGCATCGGACTGACACGAGCCGGCGTCCAGCTTTAAGTATCCCGCGTCCCCATGATATTGCAGCAATAAAACATCACAGCCCGCATTGGATAAAACAGTTAACAGCATCAGTTCATAATTGCTGACATCTCCCTCATACAAAATTTTAGGTACGTCCTGTCTGCCGAGCTGGCCGACGATCCGCTCAAATTTATAATACAGCCAGCACATAAATTTAATATAGGCATTTTTAAGCATATGCTCCGTTTTTCCTGCCCGGCGCAGCGTATCCAGCGTATCATACAACGCGCAGGCCGTCTGTTCCCGCTGATAATCGCTCATACGCGGAAGCCATTTTTTCAGGCTGGCGGATAAAAATGACGGATCCATCTGAAAATCCATGCCCATGATTTCATTGTAATAAGACAAATTTTTCTCATCCGGATTCGGTACCCTTCCCTCGACAACTACCCCGGACTTGCGCGCGGCTTCGTAATAATCGCGGATAAAACGCGCAATTTCCTGCGAATAGCCATTGATACGATAAAAATAAACCCCTCTTGGCTCTCTTGCGTCCAGCGGCAAAAATACATCGTCCAAACTGCGTATTTTCATATGGTTAAACATCTGTGCCTCCCACATTGTTCACACAATACAATAATAAAATTATACTCAAAAAAACAGCATGCGTCAATCTGTCCGCAAAATTGATTAACCCGGTTTGTCACGATCCTGCCGTACCGGCCGGCACACGGCTCTTTTTGATTCAGACAAATCCCCGCACAAACATCCGGATACTTTCATAACCCACCGCCAGATTGATATTCTGCCCCTCATCCATGCCGGCCGTACTGATTCCAATTACTTCCCCGTACATATTCAGCAAAGCTCCGCCGGAGCTTCCATGCGAAATCGGCGCGGTAAACTGGATCATAGGAAC
The DNA here is from genome assembly GCA_910586045.1 of uncultured Eubacterium sp. Classification (GTDB taxonomy): domain Bacteria; phylum Bacillota; class Clostridia; order Lachnospirales; family Lachnospiraceae; genus Eubacterium_J. The sequence goes on along the minus strand of CAJUIH010000021.1, from coordinate 13,179 downwards.
CCCGTTTACGGTTCGAAAGCCGGATATAATGCCGTTTGAAACCGAATTAAACATCCCAAGCGGACTTCCGATCGCACAAACGGCCTGTCCCCGTACCAGTCCGTCTGCCCCGCTATAAACCGCAAGCGGTTCCAGTTCCCGATCAATGCGTAATATGGCCAGATCCAAAACAGAATGGTATTTGATCAGTTCATCTGTCCGATACACCGCGCTGTCATCTTCGATCCGTACCGAGTACGCATATCCCCCGACAGCTACATGGTAATTCGTAAGTATATAACCTGCTTTCCCCACCATAATGCCGGATCCTGCCGCCGCCACTTCCCCATCCTTATCATGAACCGCGATCTGCACAATCGATGAAGCAAGCCTCGCAAGCTCTTCAAAGCTTTTTTCCGTCCGGCCCGGCGAATGGCGCCGTACAGCAGGCACCGGACTGTTTTTTTTTGGAACCGGCACTTTTACCCTGTCCGCACGCGCCGTCTTCGCCGCCTCATAAACCGGAAGCGCTTCTTGCCGAAACGGGCCGATTACAACAGAATCCGACAGGCTTTTCACCATGTCAGCCGCCACATCTTCCCTGCTTTGCAGCAGCAGGACATCACAGCCAAGCAGCGTCAGCAGATAATAAAATAAATATTCCTGCTCCTTTGTTACATTTTCGGCCGCAATTTTCCGGCTCTGCGCGCCGTCCCACTGTCCTTTCCAGCCTGAAAAAACCGAATCAAACCAGTACAGCAGCTTTATGGCAAAATTTTTTTTCATAGAATCCGTAACCGGCCTGCTCTGTCCATACTGCAGGAGAACCGCCCCGCAGGCAGCCCCAAGCTGCCGCGCCAGCCACGGATCCTGCGCGCTGACCTGCGTGCGAATCCCATCCTGCCCGCTTTCGACCCATTGCGCATAGTATTTGGAATAGCTCTCCGCCTGGTCTGGTTCCACAAGACGCGCAAGCGCCCCGATCCTTTTATAATACAGCTTTCCTTCGCGCATCTGCGTTGTCAGCACCGCATCCATCTTGCGGATTTCGCAAGCCAGGCTGTCAGGATACCCGATCATACGTACAAAATACACATCCCGGCAGCCCTGCCGCACCCCGCCCCGGATATTGCTAAAGCTTTCAATCGAATTGATATGCACTGCGTTATGCCGGTATCTTAGCAATTCTTTCATCTTCCACCTGCGTCTTTCCAAACCAATACAACCACAATCTGTTATAATTCCTGGATTTCCGGTATTTTTATTTTATCATTTCTTTCCAATTTAATCTACCAATTTTGCTTATTCTATGTTATATTTAGTAAAGAACTGGTTACTTGTCACACCCTGACCCGGCGCTTGCCGCACGGTCAGCAAACCGCATAGGTTTAAACATGTGCTAAAAAGGAGCAAATGACATGAAAAATTCACCTTTATATTATGGCGTCGGCCCGCTTTTGTACTGCCCTGCCAATAAGGATATGATCGCTTCCTCTATTATTGAACAAAAATTCGGCAATAAATTTTCTTTGGCCTTATGTTTGGAGGATACGATCAATGACAGCCTGGTTACCGAGGCGGAACAAAAATTAACCGCGTCGATCCAGCAAATTTATACCGCCCGGACACAAAAATTCTTTTACCTTCCAAAAATTTTTATCCGTGTGCGCAATCCGGAGCAAATCCTCCATCTGCTGGACCTGTTTGGGCCAAGTATGGAAATTATCAGTGGTTTTATTCTGCCGAAATTTTCACCTGCAAATGCAGGTTGCTATATACAAAATATGATCACAGCAAACGAACGTTCCAGCCGGACCTTTTATATGATGCCGATTTTTGAAAGCGCCGACCTGATCGACCTGCGTACCCGCTACAATTACTTATACGCATTAAAAGATAAACTTGCGCAGGTAGAAAACCTGGTATTAAATATCCGCATCGGCGGAAACGATCTATGCAGTTTCTTCGGCTTCCGCCGCCATGCTGACCAGACGATCTATCGGCTGCGCCCGATTGCGGATTTTTTATCAGACATCGTTACTGTTTACGGACGCGACTATGTCATCTCCGGGCCTGTTTATGAGTATTTCAGCGGGTATGGCTGGGAAGAGGGCCTGATTCACGAAATCGCGGAAGATAAATTATGCGGTATGATCGGTAAAACCGTTATCCATCCGAATCAGATCAGCATTGTCAACGATGCTTATAAAGTACCGCAGAAAGATTATCAAAACGCCCTGAGCATCCTCCAGTGGGACGCAAACGCCGCCTCTTATGTAGCCGCGGATCCGGGCCACGAACGGATGGATGAACGAAAAACGCACCGGTCTTGGGCAGAACAGATTCTGCTGCTTGCGGATGCGTATGGAATTTATACCTAAATATAAGAATTAATTTTAAGAAATAGAAAAAAATCAGTTACATAGCCCGGATCGTCATGCATCCGCCATATTTCGAATAATGCCGCAGCATTGGTAACAAGCAAGCGGATATTGTATGACCTCGACGCCTTTTTCCTGCGCCAGACGGCAGATATGCCTTAATTGCGGGCTGTCCGGGCAGCCCGCCAGTATCTTCCACGGTACACGTCTTAATAAGACCCTGGTTGTCTCCCCGATCCCGGGTTTGATCCGATTGATATCGGAAATTGCGAACGCAGCCGCGATTTTGCGCACTTCGTCCCTGCCGTTTTGCCGGACGGCGGATACTTGCTCCGCTGCCGGATCTGTACAGGGACGAAACCGTGCCTGGATCGCTTCCAGAAAGGCATACGACAAATCGGCGTCTTTCCATTCTCCGTAATAGGCCGCGCCGTGGAAATCGTCCGGGCCAATCACATCATCCCTTAAAAAAGTACGGCTGATCAAGCCGCAGACAGTACTGTTTAAACAGGAGCTTGGGATTAAAATATCCTCTGCGGTTCCATACAGCCTTGTCAGATGCGCCGGGTCCGCAAGCACCGCAAGATCCGCCGATACTCCCGCGAATGCCGCCGTTTCTTTTTTCAGCTCGTTTAAAATTGCCCCTTTGCCAATCCAGCCGTCCACAAACTGTAGCTGCTTTGGCTCGTACCTTTCCAGCAAAACCCGCATGGCATTATGGTCTATGCCCCTGCCCCGGATAATGGAAACGGCATAATGCGGCACCGTCATCCCGTAGTGCCATTTCAAATATCTTTTGATCAGAATACCGATCGGGATACCTGCCCTGGCCAATGAAACAAGTACTACATCCGCACCCTTTTCCTGTATTATTTTTTCCGACAGCACCGCAACCGCATCGGCCGTCGGCTGTGCATAAATGTCCAATGCTTCTTCGTACATACGCAGATACGTTTCTGACGGCATATATTCGACCGGAAGCATTTCACAGTAATGACGGCCGGCCTGAATCAGCCGTTCCCTCTCTTTGGTCGGCTGCGGCCGGACCAAACCGGTAATATCTTTCAAAAGTAAAACTACATCTTCATTATGGTAAGAAGTACGCATATCCAAGCACCTGCCCCTTTTTCATCATCCCGCCCATTCTTTACCGTTCCTTAGCCGTCACACCATCTGATAAGCGCCATATGATTATTTTTCACACTTACCGCATGAACCAGCGAAGCGATCCCCTCATTCTCTTGGTTCTGCGCATCTGTAATCAGCAAAACCATCTCATACGTATCCAGGTTATACAAAAATGTCCTGCGTCCCTGATCATACAGGCTGAGCAGCTCATATCTTTCATGCAGCGGATACCGCGCGTCGCCATATACCAGCACAGGACTGCGCGTCGTGGCATGAAATCTTACATCCGCGCCATTTTCCGCCATCCTGGCAGCCACATACATTGCAGGATACATAAATTCTTCTGTCCCAAGTACCAGTATACGATGCGGCAGAAATCCTCCAAGCCGGTCCCGCAGCGCGTGCCAAAAGTCCCAGCAGGCCTGTTCGTAAGCCCGCGCCGAAAGCAGCCTGCGGGCATCCATCCGTCCGCCGATTTTTAGTTCCGGTATCCTTTTTTTCCGATTGCCCTGCCGTGCGGTTTCGTCAGCGGTTTCCATTTGGGTTGTTCCCGCAATCAGATCTGTAATTTCGACCGATTCTGTATTGCATGGAATATATCGGCCCAAAGACAGCGGCTGACCTGCCTCCTGGTACTGCCGTGCGGTTTTTTCATATCCATGATAATCCGATTTGACCAGAAAATGCAGATCTATGCCTCTGCTTTTATAAACATCCCTGGCTGTCTGGTCCATTCCGTTTAAAATCGAAGCGACTGCAAACGGTACTTTGGTTCCATACCGCTTTTGGATCACAGAAATACTATTTAAAATTGTTTTTCCGGTTGTCACTTCATCTTCTACAAATACAATACGGTCAACCCCGCCGATCATACGGTCCAAATCCTGCCTGACCAGTTTTTGCTGCGTGGCATGGCTGTGTTCTTCCGAAAAAAACAAATAATCCGCCCCCGGAATGTCTTCACGCGTTGTCTGTATATAAAAAGCATCCAATACCACGGCTACGGCAGCGCCGATCGCCGTAGCCGTTTCCGCAAATCCGATTACAAGGAGTTTCTCCTTTTTATAATCATCTTTTAATAAATTTGCCAAATCGGAAAACATAGCGAATGCTTTTGCCGGTTCTACAGGGATATGCTTTCCCTGCAGTCGATTGACTACAAGGTAGCTTCGCTTGCTGTTATTTTCCCTTTGTCCTATTGTTACAAAATCCGCTTCGCGATACTGCATCAACAAACCGCCCCCTGATCATTAAAATTTAAATCTTTTTTAAATGAAACCGATTTACCAGCTCATGCAGCCGTTTTGACTGTCCGGATAATTCCGCGCTTGTTTCCGCGCTGTTTTGTGCCGCCGCGGAATTGGACTGGACAACGCTGCTGATGGCATCCACATGCTCGGCCAGCCGTTCCAGTACGGCTTTCTGGTTTTGGGAAGCATCGCTGATTTTATCCATAAATCCGAGTACTTCTTCGGAACCGTTTACAACCCCCACAAGAGACTGCGCCGTATGATCCGCTATTTCAATCCCGTTTTCCACTGCATCCTGGGAAGTCCGGATTAAATCGGCTGTCTGGTTCACCGCCTGTGCGCTCTTTGATGCCAGCTCGCGAATTTCATCGGCCACAACCGCAAACCCCTTTCCGGCTTCTCCAGCCCTTGCCGCTTCAATGGAAGCATTTAACGAAAGCAGATTTGTCTGCTCCGCGATATCTTCGATCGTTTTCACGATCTTTTCAATTTCACCGGAAGACTGGCTGATTTTTGACATTGCTTCGATTAAATGTTCCATTTCCTGGTTGCTGTCCCGGATTTTTCCCACAACCGCAGTTACCGCTTCATTTGCCGTCTGCGCGTCTTTGGCGTTGCCGGCCACATCCTGCGACAGGCTTTCGATCGAAAACGCAAGCTGCTCTACTGCCGCCGCCTGTTCGGACGCACCGTCCGAAAGATCCTGCGCGCCGCCTGAAACGTGCTCGGAACTGGTCGAAACCTCATCCGCGGAACGTACAATCTCATGCAGTGTTTCATTCAGCGACTGTGAGATTTTCTCTATCGATGCCTGGATCGGAATAAAATCACCAATATAATTCTGCGTGATCTCAATGTCCATATGATTTTCTGCCATCTTTGAAAGCTGTGAAGAAATATCCTCCACATAGCTGCTCATCGTTGTGCTGATATGATTAAACGCCTGTGCCAGACGACCCAGCTCATCCTTTGACTGGATATCAATATGAATATTCAAGTCCCCCGCTTCGAGCCGCGACGCCTCATCGGTAATCACCTGTACCGGTTCCAGGAAACGCTTAATCATACGGTTCATCGTATGAAGAAGTACAATTCCCAAAAGGACTACGATAAATGTCAATTTTCCGGTACTTTCCAAAATCGCCCAGTAAAATTCACTGCTGTTGATCGCCATATGTAACGTCCATTTGGTCTTCCCGCTTATCGTCAGTGGAATCGAGACAGACATCCCGTTTTTCCCCGTGCCATAATTTTTGCCCTTATTTATAAGAAAACGGCTGTTCTCTTTATCTCCCTCCGCCATAGCACTCACGTTCTGCGCATATGCGGCCAGCTTTTCATACCCGGTATCCGAAGCCGCCTGCCCGACTTTCCCACTGTCTGCCGAATCGACCAAAACCGTCCCGTCCTCGGCCAACGCTACAAGGTGCGCCGTCTTATAGTCCGTACTGACCAAAAGCTGTTCCTGCATATGGTCAAGCGCCACGTCCACGCCGGTAACACCTAAAAATTCGCCCTGCGCGTCAAAGACCGGCGCAATGATGCTGATCATCATAATGTTTTTTCCCATCAATTCATAGACATAGGGATCCATCACATAAGGCTGTCCGGTTTCTTTGATCTGCATATAATACTCTTTTGTATAATTATCAAACGCATCCTCATGCTTTTCAAATACATACTCTGTGTTCGCTTCATTCGGATATACGACCGACTCATACGCAATATCCCTATGATGAACGCTGTAAGGCTCTCCATTCGCATCCGCAATCGCGTTTTGTTCAAAATACGCAAAAGCAGTCGGATAACCGCCGCCGCTCTCCAAAAGACCGACCAGCGCCCGGTCAATCGCATCCCTTTGCTCCGTTGGATCCAACGCGGAAATATTCCGCAGAGAACCGGCAAACCCAACGACCTTTCCATAAGCGTTTTCAATATCATTTGCAACTAAAAACGCATTTTCATAGGCAACCGCAGCCATCTTATCCCGGTTTGCCTCAATGAGTGACCTTGCTGCAAGAAAAGCAGACATCAAAATAGTCAGCAAAAAAATACCGGCTGTAATCAACGCCATTTTCGAAATAATCTTTTTGCTAAGGCTGCTGTCGGTCTCTTTTGCCTTAGCGTTCTTTTCCCTGTGTAGCATACATTCTCTCCCATTATTCTATCATTTTTATTGCCAATACATTCCAATTATAACCTGATTTCTGATAGAAGTCAATTTATTAGGCAGCAATCCTTGCCTTTCGGGATCAGACACAGGCAACGCCCATTGCTGCCATCCTATGTGAATGTAATTTAATGAAGATCTAATTTGGGAGGTACATCCAGTTCATCCGGCACATATTTCCCGTCTTTTTTCCGCTGCCTGACGCATTCTGACAATAGATATTCAATCTGCCCATTTACCGAACGGAAATCATCTTCTGCCCAAGCTGCAATCGCATCGTATAGTTTTTTGGAAAGACGCAGCGGTATCTGTTTTTTTGTTTGCTCCGCCATAGGCTCATTTAATACAGGCTGCCCGAATTGACAACCGGCTGTACGTCATGACTGCCGCAGAGCACGACCAGCAGATTGGACACCATAGCAGCTTTGCGTTCCTCATCCAGTGTCACAAGCTGGCTCTCGTTTAAATGGTCCAGCGCCATCTCCACCATACCGACCGCGCCGTCCACAATCATCTTTCTTGCGTCTATAATGGCTGAAGCCTGCTGGCGCTGAAGCATAACCGCCGCAATTTCAGGCGCATACGCAAGGTGGGTAATACGCGCGTCGATAATCTCGATCCCGGCTTCCTGCACCCGGTTTTGTATCTCATCCCGAATCCGGACCGCAACCATTTCACTCGATCCGCGCAGGCTGCCGTCGTCAGCAATCCCATCGCCGGTTGTATCTACATTTTGCGCCACATCGTACGGATACAGCCTTACAATATTTCGAAGGGCGCTGTCACATTGGAGGGATAAAAACTCTTTATAATTATCTACATGAAATACTGCCCGCGCCGTGTCACTGATCCGCCAGATTACCGCTATTCCGATTTCTACCGGATTGCCAAGGCAATCATTGATTTTCTGGCGGTTATTGTCCAATGTCATAATTTTTAACGATATTTTTTTGGAATCCTGCGCCTGTACCATCGCTGTAAACGTATCACGATTGGAATTGCCTGCGCCGTTCACGTTGCCGCTTTGTTTCAGCCTTGTCTTTGCCGCCGGGTTTACCGATATGCAGAATGGGTTTACAAAATAAAAGCCCGGCCCTTTTAGCGTACCCGCATATTTCCCAAATAATGTCAGCACCAGCGCTTCCTGCGGCCCGAGTATTTTTAGGCCCGGCCAGAGGATCCACGTCGTACAAAATACAAACACCCCCACTCCTAAAGCTGCCGGCAGATCATTCCTTACCCCTAACACGATCGCCGCAATCGAAGCAAGATACAGCGCTATGGAAAGCAGCAAAACAGCCATGCCGTTTTTTCCGATTTCTAATGTTTTTTCTTTCATAATACCAACCCCTTTCTTTTTGATATTAAAATGATATCATATTTATTTCTTTTTGGCAAGATTTTTTTCCTAAAATTCACAAAAAAAGAGCTGCCGCATAAGCAAAATACAGACCAGATATAGCAGGTCTTAAAATTTCAAACTACTATATTTGCTGTATTTTTCTTAGTATGGCAACCCTTTTTGTACAGCGGCTATTCTAATGCACGGCTCCAATAGACTTTCGATCTGTCTTTACCTTTCATTTTCCTGCTCTTTGACCAGCTTAACCAACCTGCTGGTACCCAGACGGTCCGCGCCCAGACGCAGAAACGCTTCCGCGTCGGCAAAGGAAGAAATGCCGCCGGCCGCTTTGATTTTTACATTTGCTCCGACCTGTGCGCGCATCAGCTTTACGTCCGCAAACGTCGCCCCTGCCTGTGAAAAACCGGTCGATGTCTTGATGTATTCCGCGCCCGCGTTTGTTACTATCTCACATATTTTTATTTTTTCTTCTTCCGTAAGCAGGCAGGTTTCCACAATGACTTTCAATATCTTTCCGTCGCATGCTTCATGAACCCGGCGGATTTCCTCTTCCACCTGCGCATACCTTTTTTCTTTCAAAAAGCCAATGCAGATCACCATATCGATTTCCGACGCCCCGTTTTGAATGGCGTCTTTTGTTTCATACACTTTTACGTCTGTTGTACTGTATCCGTTTGGAAAACCGATGACCGTACAAATCGGCAGCTTCCCTTTTACATATTCCGCAGCCTGCTTTACATATGCCGCAGGTATACAGGCGGATGCCGTCTGGTAATGCACCGCGTCATCTAAAATCCGGCGGATTTCCTCCCATGTCGCTGTCTGCGCAAGCAGTGTGTGGTCTACCACGTTTAAAATATCCTTTTTGTCCATAATCTTCCTTTCTGGTTTTTTCTGCGTCTTTTTCATCCGTTTGCACAGCTTATTCCTTTATAGCTGGCCTAATATAGACGTCCCTACCGTACCTTTTGGCATTTCAACTCCAAAATTTTCCGCAATGGTAGCGCCAATTACCGCGAACGTCGGCGCGTCTTGCAATCGTTTGCCGTATTTCATGGCCGGAGAATAGGCGAGAAGCGGAACCCGCTCCCTTGTATGGTCTGTTCCGGTATGCGTCGGATCGTTTCCATGATCCGCGGTAAGCAGTAATAAATCATCTTCCCCAAGCAATGCCAGCAATTCTCCAAGCTTTTGATCAAATTTTTCTATTTCGCGCGCATAGCCTTGCGGATCCCGCCGATGCCCCCATAAAGCGTCAAAGTCCACAAGGTTCACATAACACAGCCCGTGAAAATCCCGTTTCGCGATTTCGATCGTCTGCTCCATGCCATGCACGGAACTTTTGGATTTATTCGATTCCGTCAGCCCTTCCCCGTCAAAAATATCAGCGATTTTTCCGACAGAAATCACATCCAAACCCGCGTCCTTTAACGCATTGAGCACCGTTTTTCCATATGGTTTTACCGCATAATCATGGCGGTTGCTTGTCCTTTGAAACTCTCCCTTTTTCTTTCCGATATACGGCCTTGCGATCACGCGCCCGACTTTCCATTCGTCCTTTTGCGTAATCTCACGGGCAATTTCACAGCAGTGGTATAATTCTTCCAATCCAAACGTTTCTTCATTCCCGCAGATCTGTAGGACGGAGTCCGCCGACGTATACACAATCATATGCCCGGTCGCAATTTCTTCTTCGCCCAGTTCCTCCAGTATTTCCGTTCCGCTGGCGCTCTTATTGCCGATAATCACCCGGCCTGTCCTGGCGGACAATTCTTCCAGAAGCTCTTTGGGAAACCCTGTTTTTGTAAATGTCCGAAACGGCTTTGTAACGATAAGCCCCATCATTTCCCAATGTCCGGTCATCGTATCTTTTCCGGTACTTGCTTCGTTTAAATAAGCAAACCGTCCAAGCGGTTTTTCCACAGCCGCCACTTGTTTCAGGGGATGCAGATTCGCAAGCCCTAATTTTTGAAGATGCGGGATCACAAACGTATCGACAGACCTGGAAACAGACCCCAGCGTATCCGTTCCCGCATCCCCATAATCAGCCGCGTCCGGCAATGCCCCCGCCCCTAGAGAATCGATCACAATCGTAAAAATCCGTTTATAATTTTTCATAAAACCCTTTCCTTTACTCCTTTTTTACAACCTTGCCTTTTTGGCAATTCAACCGATTACATTGCCGCAACGATTCGGGTGACAAGCTCCTGAAAGGACGCTGCCACACGGTCGGCTGTCTCCTGCACTTCCGCATGGCTTAATTTCTCGTTTGAAAGCCCTGCCGCCATATTCGTAATACAGGAAATCCCGCAAACCGCAAGCCCCATATGACGGGCGGCCACCGCTTCGCATGCCGTACTCATGCCGACCGCATCCGCGCCCCATGTCCGGGCAAGCCTGATTTCCGCCGGCGTCTCGTAATTCGGCCCGCTAAACTGTACATAGACCCCTTCTTTCAGGTCTATCCCGCCCTCTTTCGCGCACGTCCGAATCACATCCTGCAACCGCCGGCTGTAAACCTCGCTCATATCCGGAAACCTCGGACCCAGTTCATCGATATTCGGGCCGATCAAAGGGCTTGGGATTCCGGTCGTAATGTGATCCGTGATCATCATAAAATCGCCCGGCTGAAAAGACGGATTTACGCCTCCTGCAGCATTCGTCAACAGAATTTTTTTTGCCCCCAGCATTCCCATCAGACGGGTTGGCAGCACAACCTCTGACATCGGATACCCTTCATAATAATGGACGCGCCCCTGCATAATCACGACAGGGACCTCTTTCACATACCCGAACACAAAACGCCCTTTATGCCCCTTTACGGTCGATACCGGAAACCCTTTGATCTGCGCGTAATCCATCGTCTGTTCGATCCGGACTTGCTGCACATAATCCCCCAGGCCGGATCCTAAAACTACCGCCACTTCTGGTTTAAAATCAATTTTTTCCCTTACACTGCGCAAACAGGTTGTTAATTTTTGATACATAATCGCCACATTCCTTTCTGTTTTCCTTTTGCCCCTGCCAGTACTGATTTCGTCCTTGCAGGATCTTTTATTCTATGCTAACATAAGACACTGTCAGGAATCAATACACGGATAATAAATGATAACTAACGGACGGTGATGAAAAATGAACGAAAAGCAAACCTATTTTCAGGATGCCCTGTCTGATTTTACGTATGACGCGGCATGCGGCAGGGCAATCCGGCACTTGGCAGATACCGGGTTTACTACGGCGCAGATTATGCAGCGGCTGGATTATCCGACGCCGTTTGCTAAAGTGCGCCATACAGCCACCCGTTATTTTATGGAAACCGGCATACTGCTTGACGAACTTCCTGTTTCCTGTGCCTGCCTGTCGACCGTCTTTTTTCCTGCGGCGGATGAAACACAGCTTTATCACGCCCTTTCTGCGCATTTACAGGAAAATGGGGAAACGCATTCTTTTATTTCCTGTCCGTTCGGCACCACTACCGGTCTGCTTTCCATACTGACCGCAAGGGAGCGGGAATACATTGACGGAATTGAATGGATGCCGAAAACGATGTATCACCGGCTGAACCGGAGAATGCTGGAAATCGGGGTACAGCTTGCGATACATACGGATATGATCCGTTTTTATTTTATTAAGAGCCGCAAAGTAATTGCCGTACCGCAAAAAGCATGATTGCTTTTTACGCAGATCATGCTTTTCAGACTGCTTTGAGCATACGGGAAATCAGCGCTTCCAATACCCGCTCACAGCGTTCGATATCATTCATTTCCACAAATTCATCCGGTTTATGGGCATATTTTAAGTCACCCGGGCCATAGGACATACATTCCCGGTTTCCAAGCAGTCCGGAAACTACCGCGGAATCCGTATAGCCTGGAAAAACCCCAGCTTCCAGATTCTGTCCGGTCACCTCGCAGACCGCCTTTTGCAAATGCCCCAAAAGAACCGACTGTTCATTGATTTCGACATAAGGCCGGTTTCCCGTGATTTGATATTCGATTCGGACTCCCGGGATCTGTTTCATGGCCGTTTGTACAGCCTGGTCTACGGCTTTTAGCGCCTGTCTGTCGTCTGTCGGAGGCGTAAGCCGCAGATCCGCCCAAATCCGGCATTCATCGGGCACGACATAAGGCTGGTAGCCTCCCTGTATCTGCCCAAATGTAACGGTCGGTCTTCCCAGCTTTTCGTGCCGCGAAAATGTCTGGAATACAGAGCGGATTTCATGGATGGTTTCCGCAGCCGCAGCGACTGCATCCGCACCCTGCTCCGGCCTGCTGGCATGCGCCGTAATCCCATGCACCTGGATTTCCAGCCAAAGCCGTCCTTTATGCGCCATCTGGATTTCTCCGTCCGTAGGTTCCAGGTCGAGAACCCAGTCTTTTTCCCCTACCATGTCCTGGCACAGCGCATGGGTAATCCCGCGCATCTGCCCCTCCTCATCGACCGAACATAGCAGACGCAGAGGATACTTTAACCGGATCCGCCCGCTTTGTACAGCCAGAGCCGTCTTTTTAAACACCGTAAGCGCACAGGCAAGGCCGGACTTCATATCACAGGCACCGCGCCCATATAACCGGCCCTCTTTCATCTGCCCTCCCAGCGGATCCAGCGACCAGTCTTTTCCGAATACGACGGTATCCATATGGCAGGAAAAAACCAGCATCGGTGATTTACACGCCCCCTCAATGGTCGCGATGACATTACTGCGCAGCGGCAGCACTTCTTGTGTCTGCACCAGCGCCCCGCAGCCGCTTAAATAGTCCCTGATATACGCTTCCATTTTCCCCTCTCCGGCGCCCGGGTTCGTACTCTCGATGCGGATCAGGTCACGGGCCAGCCTTACAGCCTCACATAATTCCTGTCCGTTTTCTGGTTGGTACCGCATAGCTTTCCACCTCCATTCTGATTTTT
>CAJUIH010000020.1 GCA_910586045.1 uncultured Eubacterium sp. | reverse complement strand
CCAAATAAATATTGCGTATGGTTGTCCTGCCATAGGAATCCAGCTTCATATACGGTTCCATCGCCGCAAGCATCCGTTCCTTTTCCTGCCTGGTCAGCAGGTATTTGAGTTCATAGCGTTTAAAAGTCTTCTGGTATGCTGTCTGCATCTGATTTCAGCACCTCCTGTTTTTGTATATTTAAAATATAACGCAATTGCTAACTCTAAGATAAAGCCCTTACCTTAACTGAACTTAAAAATAGAAAAATAAAAAAGCTGCCGCACGAAGCAAAATACTTCGTGCGGCAGCCCCATTGGGTGCGAATCTATGAAACCGGAAACATCACGGTAATCCGCAAAGATTTTTCATCTTCTGTTTCCGCGGTTATTTTTCCTTTATGAGAAGCTACCGTAGCCGCCGCAATCGAAAGCCCAAGCCCATACCCTCCGGTCTGCGCGTTTCTGGATGCGTCCATGCGGTAAAAACGTTCAAATAAATGTCCGGTCTGTTCTTTTTTGATCTGTCCAGTCGTATTATAAACCGTCAGAAAAATACGATTTTTTTGTTTTTCCAAAGTCAGCGCAATCGTTCCTTTTTCATCCGAATATTTCAACGCATTATCCAGTAAAATAGTCAAAAGCCCGCGGATCGCCTTTTCATCCCCTTTCATGGAAATCATCGGCGCAACCGTACTGTCCAATGCCTTTTCCTGTATTTTAGCCGGAGCCTGGAACGCGCTGACCGTCTCCAAAACCACGTCGGAAAGCGGAAACTCTATCATCCGTTCCTTTTGGCGCCCCTCTTCCATGCGGGAAAGCAAAATCAAGGCATTGGTCAAATCCGTCAGCCGCTTTGTCTGGTTTCGAATATCGCCGAGCCATTCATTTTCACCAACATCCATTTCCAAAACTTCGGTATCCGCGTCAATAATGGTAAGGGGCGTCTTTAATTCATGCCCCGCGTCCGTAATAAAACGTTTCTGTTTTTCATAATTATCCGAAAACGGTTTTACAATACGCGAAGACAGGTAAACCAGTAAAAGTAATACTAACAAAAGCCCAAGCAACGATACAATAGACGCGGTAATAACCAGATTTTGAAAACTGTCCAACTGCCTTCCACAGTCAACGAAAATGATCCGCATCCCCTCCGCGGCCGGGCAGGCCAGGTATCGGTAATGGTTCACAAATCCTTTCTCCGACTGTTTTGCCCATACCTTGCGCGCATATTCCATAGCGGTTCCCGTATCGATCGACGCAATTTTTCCGGTATCCACAGAAATAATTTCCCCCTGCGCATGGAACAAAACGGAAAAATATCTGGATTCATAAGGCAGTTCCGGTGAAAAGAACGGCCGTCCCTGCTTTCTTTCCCCTGGAAACTTCTTGGGAAACCTGCCCGAATTTTCCTGCAAAACTTCCAGAATCCGGTCTGCGTCTCTTATGATTTTCGTATAATTTAAAAATCCCACTATGCTTTCAATACCAAATAATACGAGCAGCAAAGAAACCATCGAAGCGGCCACCAGTTTAATCCGCAGTTTTTTAATCATGGCAGCTCCTCAAGTGAATATCCCGCGTTTCTGGTCGCCTGAATACGGACATTCGCGTGGATGGCAGCGAGCTTTTTTCTCAGATAAGAAATATAAACCCATACCACATTCAGTTCCACGTCGCTGTCATATCCCCATATTTTTTCAAAAAACCGCTCGGAGGATATCAATTGGCGCGGATGATTCATCATAAGCTCCAGCATTTGAAATTCTTTATTCGCCAAATGAAAGCTTCCCGCTGAAGTCGAAAGCTCAAACGTCGCCCTGTCTAACGTCACATTCCCAATGCATAATTTGGAATCCGCCTGCGCCGTCTGCGTGCGGGTCATAGCCCGGATTCTGGCCAGCAATTCCTTGGCGTGGAACGGCTTTGCCAAATAATCATTGGCCCCGGCGTCCAGCCCTTCTACCTTATCGTCTACCTCTGTTTTCGCGGTCAAAAGCAAAACCGGTATCAATTTCCCCTGCTGCCGGATTTTTTTAAGTACGGTAAGTCCGTCTACATTCGGCATCATAATATCCAATATAGCCGCGTCATAATTGCCCAGATCCAGGTAATCCAGCGCGCTTTGCCCGTCATATACGGCATCCACGGAATAATTATTTCGTTCTAAAATTGTTACAAGCGCTTTTGACAAGGCTTTTTCGTCTTCTGCCAACAGCAGCCGCATTTATCCGGATCCTCCTTGTCCCATTTTTTTTCGAAAGTGCTGGTTAACCTTGTTTTTTCACACTCTCTATGCCGGCTCAAAATTCTTTTTGGCCTGCTCCAAGACCGTGATCACCCGGTCACACCATGCGTCAAATTCCGGATCCTCCACCTGGCATTCCTCATGTGCCAAAATATAGGCAAGCGACCTGCGTACTCCCTGGGCAAAACTAACAGACGGGCAAAATCCCGGTACTGCCTGTTTGATTTTGCGGTTGTCAAACAGAACCGAAACCGCCTTATCCCCAAGCAGGCCGCCCCTAAGCCCATACTGCCCGCCTGCCGCCGCAAGAAAATCCGAAGATACATGATAAGGCTTGAAAGGAACGCCCAGCGCCTCCGCGATCGTCTGATATATCTGATCCCACGAAAGCGATTCGTCACTCGTAATCTGGAACGCCTCTCCAATTGCCTGCGGATTGCCCATAAGCCCGGCAAATCCCGCCGCGAAATCCGTAGAAAAGGTAACCGTCCACAAAGAAGAACCGTCGCCATGGATAATCACCGGCTTCTCTTCGCGCATCCTTTTGATCACCTGCCAGAATCCGTTTTTGCCATGCACGGCAACCGGAATCTTTTTCTCGTCATACGTATGGCTCGGCCGGACAATCGTTACCGGAAATCCCTCTTCCCGGTACATCCGCATCAAATATTCTTCACAGGCAATCTTATCCCTGGAATACTGCCAGTATGGATTCGCTAACGAAGTCCCCTCTGTAATCCGCAGGCATTTAGCCGGTTTATGATACGCGGATGCCGAACTGATAAATAGATACTGCCTTGTCCGGCCGTGAAAGAGCCGGAAATCCCTTTTGACGTCCTCGACGCAAAAACCGATAAATTGACAGACCGCGTCAAACCGCATATTCCCGATCTTTTGGGCAACATCCTGCGCATCGTTTATATCAGCTTGGATCCGCTTCGCCCCTTGCGGCAGGCTGGCGGCCCGCTTTCCCCTGTTTAAAAGAACGAGTTCCCAGCCTGTTTTAGCTAAAAGATTTACAATAGCGGTACTGATCGTACCGGTACCGCCGATTATGAGCGCTCTCACTTAATTTCCCTCCCATTGTGCCTATATGCTGCTGTTTTTTGATCATATTTCATCCTATTTATTCTTTGATACTATCTAATTCTGTAAGACCCACACCCGATGAAAGCAAATTCTTCCACATTTTTCTGCATCATTTCTTTTTCCGTCATACCATCACCCGCTTTCGTTTCGATTTTTTCCATAGGGACTTTACAAAGTAAGCATAACAGATCCGAGAAAAGATGTAAAGATATTCTCCGGCCTGCGGCTCTGATTTCTTATCTTTTGCAACCGTTCAGACTAGGCGTTACAGCTATGCGCGCCGGACGCTGGAAGAGACGGTTTGCCAGGCTTGCCGGCGGCCCTCCAGAATGGCAAGAATCCCTAAGCATTCTGGAGCCGGAGCCGCAAGCCAGACCTGCGTCCCTCATCCGGCGTCCCCGCAGCCAAAATGTAACGCCTTATCTAAATTGATACATAAACTGGTACATTTTTTTAAATAATCTCTTGACTTTCACGTTACGTCATAGTCTATACTATTGGAAAACAGGAAAGGAGAAAAAAGATATGGCAGCATCTGCTGTACGTCCAGACAGTATGGATTCAAAAAGCATGTCTGTCCATGAAGTGGCTAAATTGACTGGCATCACCGCCCGCACACTGCACTATTATGATGAAATTGGGATTTTAAAACCTACGGCAGTAACGAAAGCAGGCTATCGAATGTATGACGAACCAGCACTTCGCCGGCTGCAAAGCATTTTATTGTTCCGCGAATTAGAGTTTCCCTTAAAGGAAATCAAAGCTATTCTTGACAGCCCAAATTTTGACGCATCAGAAGCAATTTCCCAACAAATTAAGCTGTTAGAATTAAAAGTTCAACACTTAGGGCGGCTGATTACCTTTGCCCGTAATGTGCAAAAGAAAGGAGTAACAACGATGAATTTTGAAGTTTTTGGCAAGAGCGAAATGGATAAGTATAAGGAAGAAATCAAAGCAAAATGGGGTGATACCAAAGCGTATCAAGAGTACGCGCAAAAGGATGTTGCCCGAAATGGAGATCGTTATAGCCAGATTGCAGACGAACTGATGGCGATGTTTTCTCAATTTGGAAAATTAAAACATGCAGCGCCTGCTGCAGAGGAAGTACAAACGAAAATCGCTGCATTGCAAACATTTATAACAGACCATTATTATGAATGTACCAATCAAATCCTTAGGGGATTAGGTGAATTGTATGTAAGTGATGAACGCTTCAAATGCAACATTGATAAAGCAGGCGGAGATGGGACGGCTGCTTTTGTCAATCAAGCGATTTTGGCCTATTGCAATAAAAAGCAGGCATAAATGCCGCTGC
Organism: uncultured Eubacterium sp.; assembly: GCA_910586045.1. Classification (GTDB taxonomy): domain Bacteria; phylum Bacillota; class Clostridia; order Lachnospirales; family Lachnospiraceae; genus Eubacterium_J. The sequence goes on along the minus strand of CAJUIH010000020.1, from coordinate 32,956 downwards.
CCATTATGGCTTTTCTTTCCAATTGTGCAAAAAAGGAACGCATATGCACAAACAATTCCTGGTAGACACACCTTGTCGGGTAGTAAAGTAAGGCATTTCTCGCTCCTCGTCCTGTTTTCGATCAGACAGTTTTGTTAAGATTTTTCTGAAAGGAGGAAACGAATGAATCAAGTAAAAATCGGAAAATTCTTAAAAGGACTCCGTAAGCAAAAAGGACTTACCCAAGAACAAATGGCAGAGAAATTTCATGTGTCAAACAGAACCATATCCCGTTGGGAGAATGGCAACAATATGCCAGACTTAGATATTTTGATTGAAATATCAGATTTTTATGAAGTTGACCTGCGGGAAATTTTAAATGGAGAAAGGAAAAGCGAGAATATGGAAAAAGAAATGAAAGAAACTGTATTGCAGGCAGTAGATTATACAAACACAGAAGCAGAACGATACAATAAACGTGTACGGATCTGTAATGGAATAGCAACGCTTTTTATATTAGCCTACACCATTTTAAAAGACACAAGCCTTTCTGCTAATCCCACAGTTGTGATTGGACTGGATCTTGTACAGGGACTTGCGGTCGGAATGCTTTTAGCGGGTTTGCTGTATGCAAGCCGTTATGGCGCAAGAATCAGGGCGTTCAAGCAGCGGCTGATAAAAAGGCAAAGATAAATCAAAACTTTATTTGCATAGCGGCAGCAAAAAACATGGAATAACCGCCGTAAGGGCCAGAACGCTGGCCCTTATCCGGCGTCTGCACAGCACAAATCCAAAACCCAACTGCCACTACCGCATCCGCTCTTTCCCCCTCTTGATCCAAACAGCACCCGCCATGCATATAGCCCCCGCGGCCAAAAGCCATAGTTTCGGCCGAAACGCCGGCACATTCATGGAAATCATGGAAAATAAATAGAAATTCCCAAGCTTGCCGCCTGCGCCGTAGTTCAGCATATAATAAAACAGCGGTATCATATACGCAATCACGGTATTATCTGTCAATGCCGCGGTAAGCATGCCAAGCGCGCCTAAAAATACCGCGTCTGCTGCTGTTCCAATTACAATCCAGGCCGTCAGGTCACTGCCGCGCATACGTATGAAAATACCCGCCAGGGTCACCAGGGCGATCACAAGAAGCAGGGCGGTGACTGCTCTTATACAGTAAACCACACTAGTGCCCGTATATTTGGAAGCGACCAGGTCGCCCGTTTCCCTGTTTTCCTCCGGCTGAAAGACCGGTGTAAGCAATACGATCCCGATCAGGGAAACAAACATTTCCATCGGGACCGCTGCCTCTTGCTGCGATAAATTTGCGGTACCGAATAAAACAGGCGTCATGACCAGAATGGCCGCAGCGACCAGCACAGGCAAAACCGCATTATGCCTGAGATTGCTTTTTGCGATTTCCCATACCTGCAAACGCTCTTTTGACTGCTTCCATTCCATAGAAGTACCCCTTTCTTTTTTCTTCGTAGAGCACAATAGCCGCAATAACAAATAACAGCGACAAGCCTGCCATCAACAGGCGGTTTGCAGACAGGCGCGCAAAATGGTCAATAAAATCCTGCGTCCGAAAATACGATGCCGCCCCCGCGTTATGCCTTGGGGACAACCGGAATAAGGAAGCGGAAGCAGACACGGTTTTCATGCCAAGGTTTGTATCTATAAACCACCAGAATCCGCATACAACAGCCGCAACCGGCGTATCCGTCAGTTCCGTCAGGAACATGCCTATGGCGGTTACGATCATAACGGATGGCAAAATCCAGCCAACATCATATTTTAACGGCGCAAGATAGTCCAATTTCATTCCCTGGTACATCCCCCATACACTGGCATTGGAAATATATGACAAAATGACTACCGGGAGCATGGAAGCCGTTAAAAGAGCCAAAAAACGCATAAGAACCACGTTCCAGCCGGGTATCGCCCTCGTATAGACTAACTCCGACATATTTGCCTTTCTGTCTTTGCTGGTTAAAATAACCGCCAAAAAAACAGGCAGGATCGAAAGCGCCATGACCGTGGCATAATCGCTGAACAGCCGCGCATATCCTCCGGTGAACCGGTCTTTATTTTTGGCCAACGCATATCGTTTTACCGCTTCGTCATACGTAACCGGTACTTTTCCAAAACCGATCAAAGATTCCGGCGCATAGGCAGAACCGCCGCCCAATAAATGGTCCGCTTCGTCCATAAGCTGTTGAAATTTCTCATAGGGCAAACCGCTTTTTACCGTAAGATCCGCTTGTTTTGCTTGTTTTACGTCCAAACCTTTGGATATCGTAAACCCGCCGCTGCCGTCCGGCTGCACCTGTACGTCTCCGCTTTCTTCCCCTGCTTGAAACGACAGGCCCCTGTCCGCATCCGGCGAAGCCTGGCGTTCCCATATTTTTTCCGCATCCATGCCTGTGGCCGCAGCGAGGATTTGGGCCATCTGCCTTTGTTCTTCCTGATCCAGCTTTACATTTTTTAAAAACCCGATCGGATACGTCCGGTAATTATTTTCCTGAAATTCCGCATCCAGCGATTGTAAGGCCGCCGGCATAATGATTTTTGGAATTTCCGCCGTTTTCATTCCATAATTTCCGCTGCCGTCCGGCTCCGTTATTTTTTCACCGCCAAAATCAAGCGCCCCCTGGGAATGCAGCGCCAAAAACAGGACGGCCACAAATAACAGATACGGGATGCCAATCACAACTTTCTTTAATTCTTTCCAAAACAGCATGATTACACACCTCCCGTTTCATCCATAGCAAAAGCGAACGGCCGGGTTCCGTTTTTCTTTAAAAACAGCATATAGGCGTCTTCCAGATTCGGTTCACAGGCTGTCATTCCAGGAACCTCGTTTTCAGACAAAAACCGGATATGCACATGCTTGCCCTGCGCATGCATACTGGTAATAAATAATTCGCTTTTTAATTTTGCAAGCTCGTGCCTGTCCGCAGTGAGCGAAAATACTCTGCCGTCCGCTTCTGCCAGCAGCCCGTCTACCGTGCCGTGATAGAGTACCTTACCCTGATCCAAAACCGCAATATTCTCACAGGCCGCTTCGATATCCCCTACAATATGCGTAGATAACAGGACAATCCGCTCCTGTGCCGTTTCAGCCAGCAGATTTCGAAAACGTACCCGCTCTTGCGGGTCTAATCCCGCAGTCGGTTCATCCACAATCAACACCTTTGGGTTGTTGAGCAATGCCTGCGCAATCCCAAGCCTGCGTTTCATGCCGCCTGAGAGGGCTTTTACTTTTTTATTCCTGTGGCTTGTTAAATTGACTTTCTCCAAAAGCAGCGCGATTCGCCGCTTCCGGTCCGGTTTACTCAATCCTGAAAGCACCGCAAGATAATCCAGCGCTTCTGCCACACGCATAGACGGATATACGCAAAACTCCTGCGGCAGATATCCGATGATCTTTCGGATTTCTTTCTCTTTTTCAATCGGAATGCCGCAGACTGTAATGCTGCCGCTTTTTTTGCGAAGCAGCGCCGCAATCGTTTTCATCAGTGTCGTTTTCCCAGCCCCGTTACGCCCCAAAAGTCCGAACATTCCAGGCCCGATCGACAGGCTGATATCGGTCAATGCCTGCTTGCTTCCATAATATTTGTTTAGGTTTCTAATTTCAATCGTAGGATCATAACCGTCCACTGTCCATACCCCTTTCTGTTTCTTGATAGAAACAGCATACAGGATCAATTTCAACTTTTTATCTACAAAACGAAAAAAATTGCTCTTCTCAGGATTTTTACTTACAGCTTAATCCCCGGACAGCAGTCACCACATCATATTTTTCTATGTCTTCCAGTTCCAGAACCGACATTTGAAGAAATCTGTTTTTCTCTGCCTGAAACCTCTCCTTTGCAACGGTAAGCATTTTTTTAGATTGATCCATAAAAATAAATTCCTTTATGGATATCCTTTCCTGGCTGTTTCATACATTTTCCCCGTTCCGCAGCCAACATCCAGCCAGGATACATTTTCCTTTCCTGCGCAATCCAGCACATCTATAACCTGTTCATAAAACTCTTCATAGAACGGGAGCGTTTTGCGTATTTTGGCATCATATTCTTCTGCCCGAAAGGCTGTATGTTCCATAGACAACGATCCTCCTTAAAGATTGATGAAATATACATATGCTTCCTTATTTTCAAAAGTAAAGCTCCTGCAGTAATGTCCACCGTTTTTCTCAATTGTTTTTATAGAAGCGGCATTCTCCTTTTCCACTGATAATTGCAACTGTTGCAAACCGTATTTTCTCGCAGCCAGACATATTTGCCTTAAAATTTCAGCAGCATACCCTTTTCTTCTTTCTGACGGCCTTACACTATAGCCGCAATTACCAAAGTCTTTCAGGAAATCATTGATCTGATACCGCAAATCAGCAATGCCAACAATTTTATGATCCGATACCCTAACCGCAAAAAAAGTGTCTGTTAAAACCCAGTCAGGGTCCACCGTCTTTATGCTTGCATTGGCAGTGACTTTCTCCAGCCATTCTTCATAAGAAGCAATCTGATCAAGCAGTCCGCTCCCATTGATTACCTGTTCTCCAAAATCAAAATGCTCCTGCCTGTATGCAAGCGCTTGATCCTTTAATTCCAAATTCGGCTTTACAAGCCGTATTTTTTCATGTGCCATCATATATCCCTCCATTTTATAAAGTTTTCTGTTTAATCCGCATAAGATATTATATCGTAATTTCATTTGTCAAACCATGATTTCCATGCCGTCATAAGCAAATAAAATATGATCAAGCCCTTTTTCCAGTTCCCTGTAATAGCCATAGGATTTTCCCCATATTTCATCAATATGCGTAACGATCATCTTTTTGATCCTATAAAAATCTTTCAGTTGCATAACCTCATCCAAAGTGAATATTTCATCTTTTAAAGGCGTATCCATAAGCTTCGTTCCATCATTTAATATTCCATCATCAGAAACCATGCTTATAATCAAAATATCTGCATCAAAATATAAGTCATTATGAGCAAAAGGTTTCGGATTGCAACAGGCATAGATAACCTTTTTTTCATGCTCTTTCAGAACATAAAAAGTGATATTTCGGCTTGGGTTATTGTTGATTAAGTCTATGTCAATATTATCTATTTTTATATGCGGTGTTTCATTAACAGAAATACAATGAAGAACGTCACCATAATATTTAAAGCAGTCACGGTTCATTTGGTTTATATCTCTAATGACCTCTGGAAGAGCATAAAAGCCAATAGGCATACTCGTTCCTTTAATAAAGTCACAGCCTATCTTTTCAACAATCCGAATACCCCTGACATGGTCTGGGTCACTATGGGAAATGGAAAGGTGCTTCACTTCCGATATTCTTTGTCTGTTGCAGGCTACCGCAATATCTTCGGGTGTGTCTATCAACATTTTTATATCGTCAATATACAGGCTTGGTCCTAACCGTTCATACCTGCCGCCTTTTCGTCTGGCTTCTTCACAAATTTTACATTTACAAAATGAACTCGGAATAATTGACATGCCGCCGCTGCCAATAATTTTCAATTTCAAATCTTTCACACCGCCTTTCGCATGAATCGCAAGTAATCATAATGCGTTTTTATTCATTAAATATTTAAGCAATATCGCTATTACTGCCGCTTTTCACTAATATTTTTCTTATTTCTTTTATTATTCTGGAAGGTGTTTCTTTATCCATAGGCATAAGTTTACTGTACATCCTTACCCCTTGATACGAGAACACAATTAAATCAAATACCGCAGAAATATCCACTTCATTAAATTCATGCCTGTCCATTCCGTATTGTATTAGCTTCTTCCATGTATTTGCTGAAATTAAATATTGTTCATATAGCGTATTGCTCTGATTTGCAATATCACGAATACTAAAATACTCATATATTGCTATGCTTAATGAAGATTGGCTGTCAAGCATTTCATTCTCATACTTGTTTAAAATTTCATCCAAAATCGTTACCGCCGAACAATTTTGTTCGATTTTTACATCAATCTCATGATCCTGCTCACTGGTCATATCATCCATAATCTCCTGAAAGATTTGACGTGTGCTTTCGTAATGGCAATACAGCCCGCCCCTGCTTAATTTCGCCGCATCGCAGATATCTTTCATTGTCACTTGTTTAAAACCTTTTTCTGCAAATAAAGAACACGCGCATTTTTTTATATGGTTCCTTGTTTCCTGTCCTCTTTTATTCATAAGCACCTCACTTTCCGACACATGTGTCTGAATCAATTATACGACACACATGTCGGAAAGTCAATAAAAAGCGGCAAAAATTTTTCCACCTCGGATTTTTGCCATGTGCGATCGGAACTTTCGAAATTTTTTCTAAAAAGTATTGACATACACGTAACGTGATACGGTATTCTATTCTCATAGGAGCAGAATAGAAATAAGCCGGCAATCGCTGTCTTGCTTCTCCCCAAATGAAAGGAGCCGATAAGAATGCGAACCATAAGCCAAGTTGCAGAATTAACAGGCATCAGCACACGAACATTACAATACTATGACGAGATTGGATTGTTAAAGCCAAGCGAATTAACCGCGTCCGGTTATCGCCTGTATGACGATAAAGCCTTGCAAAGACTGCAACAAATTCTATTTTTTAAGGAATTGGACTTTAAGCTGAAAGAATTCAAAGAGATCCTGCAAAAACCAGACTTTGATAGGATTTTGGTTTTTAAAAGGCAAAAAGAACTGCTTTTGCTGAAACGCAATCGGACAGACCGGCTTATACAGCTTCTTAACCGCTTAGAGAAAGGAGAACCATGCATGAGTTTTAAGGAATTTGACCTGTCTGATTACATTACTGCATTAGAAGATTTTAAAAATAACAGCACGGATGATGTTATTAAATACTGGGGAAGTATGGAAAATTTTGATCTGTTTATTCAAAAAATCAAAGATGACGAAACCGAGGTGGCCAAACTCGCCATCAGGCAATTCGGCAGTATCGAAAAATATACGGAAGCCATGAAACATAATTTAGAACATTTCTCTGAACTCATGGAAACACAATTAACGGAGGAAGCGAAAGAAATCTGAAAACACGCAGATATGCTGTATGACAGCCTAACCGCCGATTTGTCAGAAGATGTTTCTTCCCCTAAAACACAATCCATTGTACATGAACTGCTGCAGTTTATTCAGAAAAACAGCGCAAACGTATCCCTCGGTAAACCCTATATCAATGTTCTGCTCGACGCGTATGCAAGCGATTATATAAAAAACATGGCTGATAGCAAATATGGAAAAGGGGCTTCTGATTATATCGTAAAAGCGTTCCGTTATTACTTAAAGAATAGCGATTCCGAAAACAGGTAGAGCCATTTTAGAGCCAACCGGAATATAGCAATCCCGGAAACGCCCATTTTATCAGCATTTCCGGGATTAAATCCTAGCACATAGTAAACGGGAATCCGCCTTATTAATTCTTTAGAAAGTCGCTAAACTCCTTTAATTCCTTTTTCGTATCTTCTGAAAGTCTGTTATATTCTGTATCATGAATCGCACCCTCTAATGTATATAAATGTACTAGACAAACATTCGGATATTTCTGCTTTAGCTTAAAAAATGCGTTCTTTGCACCTATCTCAATAAGTTGTTCGGATGATTCAATACCAACCGATATTAACTTTCTCTCCATTTCTTTACCAATATTCAGCATTGATGTTAATTCTAACATATTTATTTCCAACTTTCTATGTTTTATTTATCTTTACAAGTTCTTCACTTATGACCTTGATGATACCACTTCCAATTATCTATATATTCGGTGATTGAATACTGCACAATAAACCCGATAAACGGCGATCCAGAAACAAATGATATTGTGCTGAAATTTTACGCCGTTTATATACAATTTTCAGCGGAAATCCCTTGAAACGCTTGTTGTTTCTCTTATCGAAAAAGGCAAGCGTATTTCGGCACGCCGGTTTTCATAAACTCAGGAGGCTACCACCCTGTCATGGGTACTTTCCTTAGTCGATATTGTAACCTATAAAATATGTTATATGCAACACCGAATCACTCTGCCCACAGCTTATTCTAGGCTAACTTAAAGTTTTCCTGCCTTGATACAGAACGAAATAGGTAGCATTTTAGCTTTCTTTGTTTTAGGGTCAGCATCTCCTGCAGCATTTAATGATTTATCATCTGACTCTTCCACTAACTGCTCTACTACAAATCCTGCTTTTGCCAATGCATTAATATATGTTGACATCTTTCTGTTGCATAAGATAATTTCACTATCATGCACAGGCATTTTGAAGTATGATTCGTCATAGTAACTTCAATACGGTAAGAATTTACCAGCCATTTGCACATTCCCATCACATGACAACCGACAAACCATGATATATTCTTCTTCATTTTCGTCAATAACTTCAAAACCTACTTTCTGATACATACGAACCGCATCATTCGCTTTCTGCACAGAAAGAGATGCCTGCTTATAGCCTTTCCTCGTTAAAAATTCAAGCATATCTCTCATAAGCGCTGTGCCAATGCCCATATTCCTATATTCCTCATACAAGGAAATAGCAAATGAGGGCGTTTCATCATCAATATGCCCGTAATCATCCATAATACGCACCCATACTGCGCCTACAATCTTCCCTTTTACTTCTGCAACTAAGCACCAATCATCTTCTTTTCCAAAATCCTCAACATATACTTGCAGCTCTGGCTGTTCAATTATAGATTTTGGTGGCCTGTCCATGCCCTTTGGAATAAAAATAGCTTCATACAGGAAATCAGATAATATTGGATATTCATGTTTTTTAATTTCTCGAATTTTATAATCCATTTTTATGTAAAACCTCACATATATTCATTTAACAAACAAAATTTAATACTTTTTAAGCTCTGCAATCGCAGCATAATGCAAAATATCAAATTCATTCGGCGCAATTCGTCCAAGGAGCGTCATATGTTCTTGTTCCCACATAGAAATCTCTTTTTCCGTAAGTGAAGCGCCGATCCCACGGCAGGCTTTCATTCTTCCATTCCAGCTTTCACGGGTAAATGGGATTCTTAACGTAAATTCTTCATGATAAGCAATCTTAAAGTTTCCTCTGTAACAATCTGGTATGTCTATCGGATGTTTCGTTTCCCCTGCGCCGCTCCAATCCGGATTATATTTTAATACGAGTTTTTCACTGGCTCCCGCAATCTCATCCTCAAATGGCAGCCATGCCATATATAAAACAAGAATACTTCCCTCTGGCCTAAGCACATGGTAAAACTTAGGCATAACAGTCTCATGGTTGAAATACCAAAAGCACTGGCACGCTGTAATTACGTCAAAAGAGTTATCTGAAAAACTTAGATCCTCTGCTGATACAACATGATAATCTATAGCCATACCCTTTGAAAGAATTTTCGCTTGTTCGATTTGGTTTTCTGAAATATCCGCAGCCGTCCACTTCGCCCCATACTGGTACATATTTCTAGGAAGAACCCCCGTACCCGTCCCAATATCAAGGACAGATTGTCCGTCTAAGCATAATTTACGGTTAATAATCCTTTGATAAAACTCCCTCGGATATATGTCACGGAATTTCGCATAATCGAAAGATGTTTTCCCCCAGTCAAAGGGTTTTCCGTGATCAATTTCTCTGTTTATTATCTTCAAACCATACATTCCTCCATCCTGAGTTTTCTTTGTATGCGGCTTTCCGCTAAAAAAGAAGCTATTACTTTTTGCATATGGTATTTCCTAAAATAATAATTACTAAAACATCAATGAAAACAATACCCAATGCAATATATACAAAAAATGCTGGCAGGATATTTTCCAACAATCCCATTATGAATATGAGAAATGTGAGAACAGACATTCCGATCCCCATTGTCCTGCATAGTTTCTTTTCATTATACTTTTCTTTTTCTTCTTTTGAAGCTGTATTATATCCAGAAATGAACCAGCTTCCATGTCCCAAAAGCAAAACGATGGAAAGTACGGCAAATATGATAAAAATAATCCATATGATCCAATCTGGTCCCGTTGATAAATCTGCCAATTTCATTTATAAGACACCTCCACACCTCTAGAATCTGTATCCATCCTACCCAAAAGCCGCTGCTTCCTATTTGGCTTTCTCTTAATGCCTAATAATTTCATCAAATCATGAAACATTGATGTATCAGTCGGTTTAAACATTACCCATTTACCATCACGGTAAGTTTGTGCTTCATCATAGATCTTTTGAACTTGCTCGGAATAATTACTTCGGCCTGCTTCAAATTTTGCTCTCTCATCTTTTCCAAAAATAATCATAAAACCAATACAATTTTCTCTAGCATATAACGCACAAAGTGTTTTACCACCCCGGCGGTATTTATACTCATAATCCCATGCTTTCCCGCCTTTATTCCACTGGCATTCCATTTCATATTTTTCATCAATTAAAATACACAGCTTATTCCATACATCAAATAAAGATTGTCCAACTAACGCAGTCATTTCCTGTGCATTCGGTACTTTATCAAGCATCGTCGTTTCTCCTCTATTATTTCCGATCATATTTCGTTTCCTTTTCAGAATTATACAGCAAAATAGTCAATTTTTCAATCATCCCAACTGTAAAACGGGTTTGCGAAAAGCTGAATGATACACTGGGAATTTGCGTAGAACTTCCAAGCCCGAAAAAAAGCGTCTTTTCCATTGTAACCGTTCAGATAAGGTGTTACTTTTTAGCTTGCCGGACGCTGGGAGAGACGGTTTGCTCGGCTTTCTGGCGGCTTTGAAAGAATGGTTAGAAACCCTTAGCATTCTGCCCGGTTACCAAAGGGGCGAAGCCAAGCGGCGACTTTAGCTGCTGGCGTCAGCCAGGGCGAATTAGGCGCCGCGACCGGGGCAGGCTGATCCGTAAATTGCAGAATGCTTAGGGATTCTTACCATTCTGGAGGGCCGCCAGAAAGCCGGGCAAACCGTCTCTCCCAGCGTCCGGCCTAAAAAGTAACACCTCATCTGAATTGTTACTGTCCCGGAAAAACCCGGCAGGAAAATGCCGCCGTCACACATGCGCCGCCGTTGTTGGAAAGCCGCAGCAAACCGCCGTGCTTTTCGCAGAGGACCTTGCAAATATACAGCCCCATTCCAAACTGCCCGCTTTTCGTTTCTTTGGACTTATAAAATGGTTTTGCCGCTTCGGCAAGTTCTTTTGCTGAAAATCCCTGCCCGTCATCCGATACCGTAATTTGAAAACGCCCCTTTTTCATACAAACAGACACCGTCACCGTATCGCGCGCATACCGGACGGCATTTGCCAGCAGATTTTCATACACCCGCATGACAACAGAAACGTCTATTTCCAGTTTTTCAGCGCCATCCAGCTTTTTTTGCAGTACAAACTTTTTTTGCCCGCTCACAGGACCTGCTGTCTCCTCCATTTGTTCCACTACCGTTTCTGCCGCCATCCACTGCTTTTGCACGGCAAGATCTTCCAAACGCTGCAGGTCATGCATCGTATCGACATACGTTTCAAGCCTTGCGATATGGCGTCCCATAACGGAAACCGTTTCGACCATCTGTTCTTTCGACATATTCGGCGCGTAAGAGATAAGCATTTCACTCTGCCCTTTTAAAACCGTAAGCGGCGTGCGTAAATCATGGGCAAACGCTGCGTTCAAACGTTTTCGTTCCTCTATCTGGCGCCACATTTCCAAATGATTGTCCTGCAATGCCGCGCGCATTTTTTCAAAAGACATGCACAATTTCCCTAATTCATCCCTCCTGTCATAACGAATGGTAAAAGCAAGATTGTCCGCCGCAATGCTGTCCGCCGCGCTGTTTAAAATCTCCAGTGGCTTGTGGAGCTTGCGTTTATAAAACAGCATACTCGTTATTCCAATGCATACAATAAAGCTAAACGGATAAACAAGCACGCTGCCGATCCCAAGCAGATTATAAGCCAGATTGTCAAACGGTTCCAAAAACTGGGTAAGGTCCTGTGTATAATAATTGATCCATACATGGTCTCCGTCCGCGTCATACAAACGATATCCCACGTCCTGCTGCGCACTCTGCATACTGTCCTGATATTTTCTGATGATCACCTGCTGCCCCGACAGACAGCATCTCGAACCAAAAAAACCGAAAAGCAGAGAAATGATAATATAAAGCAGCAAGTACAGCGCAAAATCTTTTTTCACCGATTTTACATGAATCCATTTTTTTATGACTCCCATCGATACCCCACTCCCCACACCGTTTCAATATAGGATTTCATCCCTGCGTCCTTAAATTTCATCCGGATTCTTCGGACATGTTCGGCAACTACCGTCGCTTCTCCCTCACTGTCATAATCCCATACCAGTTCATAAATGCGTTCTTTTCCAAATACCTGCCCTCTGTGCTGCGACAGCAATTCCACAATATCAAATTCTTTTTTTGCGAGCGGAACCTGTCTGCCGTCATAATACAGGCTGCGCTTCGCATAATCAATCGCAAGCCGGTCGTCAAAGCAGACTTTCGCGGACGCCCTCTGGCGGCGTTCCCGTCTGATATGCGCCGAAACCCTCGCCCCCAGCTCATCCAGGGAAAATGGCTTTACAATATAATCATCGGCGCCAACTCCAAATCCTTTGATTTTATCCGCATCGTCAATTCTGGCCGTCAGAAATAAGATCGGGCAGCAGACAAACTCGCGAATCCGGGCGCAGACCTCCATCCCGTCCACGTCCGGCATATTGATGTCCAGCAAAATCAAATCCGGCTGCATGCCGGCCTTTTCGATCGCTTCTAAACCATTCGCGGCCGTATAGACCTCATAACCGTTCCATGTAAAGTAACTTTTCAGCATGGAGACGATATCGGCTTCGTCGTCTGCAATGAGTAGTTTGGCTTTCACTGTATCCACCTCCATGTAAAGGATAAGGGTATTATATCAAATCGTTATCTACTTTTTATCTACTTTTACAAAAAATTTTTATGGCTTCCTGGATGCCGGAAACGGGGGCTTTGATGTTTATCGGCCTCCCGGACGCCGGAAACAGGGGCTTTGATATTTATCGGCCTCCTGGACGCCGGAAACGGGAAGCAGGACCCTGTGGCTGTGACGCTGCGAAACGTAAGAAACTCTAAGTATTCTGCATTTTGGTTCCGGCAGCGTACGGACCGGGTCTGTATCCGCCGTCCGTGGCGGACAGACCCTTTTTCAGGCATCCGTGCTTGAAAATCCTAGGTTACGAGCAGAATACTAAGAGTTTCTAACGTTTCTCCACAGTCACAGCCACAGGGTCCTGCTTCCCGTTTCCGGCTGACAGTGAAAAAATTTTAGTTGTAAATGCGTAATATCTTGTTTCATTGTAATCATTTTTTTGGGGGATCTCTTTTATTGCGATCGTTTCGTAAGATATTCTTTTTTCATTATGATCGTTTTCCATTTAATATCTCTTTTTATTTGTGATTGTTTTGCAATATGATATCTCATTTTATTTGTAAACTTTTTGCAGTACAGTAATCCTTTTTTTGTTTTTTACAGTACGGTAATTCTTTTTCTTTATGGATGTAGATAATTTTTATTGGTAAAGTAGTATGTTATCAAATTCATTAAAATCATTATGATATATTAAATATTTTAATAAATTTGTATATCAATCAATGCAGTTTATACGAAAGCTGCATTTACTTTGAATGGATGTAACACCACACCCTCTATCCCATTCGCATATGCTGCTGGGAATACTTTTTTTATATCTGATAGGAAGCGTTAATATCAGCATCCAGAAAACTTGTTCCGGATGTATAGGATTCTTCCGTTACAATAACATGGATTCCTGCTTCCTGCGCCTTAGACTGTATCATTCCTATAAACCGCTGTGTTGGGATCCCGGCAAAACTCTGGTTCACATCCCCGCTTAATTTTGAATCCCTTTTCCAGTCTTTATTGTATCCTATAACAATTGTATGAATGTCTTTATCCTTACAAAAATCTGCAATCTTATGGTTGGCTTTCTGCATAGAATCATCTATTTTCCGGTTCCTTTTGGCAGTTATCCGCGCCATACGTTTTGTAAAGTCCATGCCATTCATCCGTTTTGCCGCTTCCCTGTAATGGGATACCTGTTTATTGTAGTATTTATTTACCGACTTCAGACCTTTGCCATTTATGATATATGCCCTGCATCCTGTATTCGCTGTTACGGCTGCTAAGTTATCTATGCCAATATCAATACTGCAATAATGCTGGTTATCCGGCTTTGCTTCACAGATGGAAATGCTATAGACCACGAAATAACTTACCGATCGTCCGCAGGATTTTTCTTCGAGAGTGCATGGCAAAAACCGGAGGTGTACCGGGGATCACCTGGGATTTTTGCCATGTGCTATCGGAAAAATAGACAAGTGAAACTATGAGATATTTAGTGACCGATGTACTAGGCGCCGCGACCGGGCAGGATGCCGTGTAAATGCAGAATGCTTAGGGATTCTTAGCATTCTGGAACAAGAGCCGCAAACCAGAACCCCGCCCCTCATCCGGCGTCCGTATTACCGCATCCCCCCCCCCACACACATTTAACGCTGGGAAAGCTCGCTTGTAATATCTTCCCAAGTCAGCCCTTTTTCTACCATCAATACCATTAAATGATACAAAAAATCCGCCGCTTCATACTTAATTTCCTCCGGATCCGGGTTTTTCGCTGCGATTACGATTTCTGTCGCTTCTTCCCCGATTTTTTTTAAGATTTTATCCAGCCCTTTATCTAGTAAATAGTTCGTATACGAACCCTCTTTCGGATGCTGTTTGCGGTCTAAAATCACCGCGTACTCGTCTTCAAATACTTTGAGCGGATTGCGCTCCAAATATTGCTTGTGTACAATCTCATTATGAAAGCAGCTATACTGCCCGGTATGGCACGCAGCCCCTACTTGGGATACCCTGGCCAGAATTGTGTCCAGGTCGCAGTCCGCTGTCAGCGATTTTACATACTGGATATGGCCGGAAGTCATGCCTTTTGTCCATAATTCGCCCCGGCTCCTGCTGTAATAGGTCATCTTTCCGGTTGTTATTGTTTTGTTAAATGCCTCTTCATTCATATAGGCCACCATCAGCACTTCTCCCGTACGGTAATCCTGTGCGACTACCGGTACCATACCGTCGGAATTGTATTTGAAGTCGCTCCATTTTAAGGCAGGCTCAAAATTGTCCATTTTGATGCCGTTTTGGGAAAGCTGCGATTTCAGTTCCATGGCATTCATATTGACGTCGTTTAAAAACGTGCCGTATACCCCGCGTGAGTTTTCCCGCCGCAAGATCTGCAGAATCTGCTCCAGGCTGTTGTCCTCGCAGATCGCAACGTACTGCGTATCCGTCAGATTTTCAATCGAATCCAGCAGCTTTGTGTTCATAACAAGCATTTCATGGATCTTTTCCTCTATCACTTCCCGGTGTTTGAAAATAAAATCAATATTTTTTACCGAAACCAGGATTTTCTCATTTCCAAAACGGCTGCTTGCTTCATCGACGAGTTCAAAGCAGTACGGCTTGGAACCGTTAATCAATGTCTGTTTGCACCCGGCATACAATAATTTTTTGATATCTTCCAGGCGTTTTACATTTCCGCCCCCGCAGGTCGGGATTTCAATCAGGCGGTTTAGTTCCCGGATCGTATGTAAATTCTTTTCGTGCTCTTCGTCTTCTGCGGACAAGTCAAATACAAAAATTTTATCAATGCCCCCGTCATTATACGATTTTGCCAGAAACTCTAAATCCCCGGCAGGGGTCAGGTCGTCCGGACCCATAACGGGCAGCCCGTCTTTTATATACAGCGTCGCCGCCAGTATTTTCTGTTCCATATAATTCAAACCTTTCTTTTTCAATCGTCTTTTTTAAACCGCACGCGTATCGCGTTTGCATGCGCCGTAAGCTGTTCACATTCCGCAAACTGCACGATATCCGGATAGACCGGTTCCAGCGCTTCCCTGGAATAAGAGATAATACTGGATTTTTTTACAAAATCATCCACACTTAAAGCGGAAAAGAACCTGGCCGTTCCATTTGTCGGCAGGACGTGGTTTGGACCCGCAAAATAATCCCCCAGCGGTTCGCAGCTATGCGGCCCTAAGAAAATTGCCCCTGCGTTGCGGATTTTTGTCATCGTGGCAAACGGGTCTTTGGTCAAAATCTCCAAATGCTCTGACGCAATCGCATTGGCTGCCTCAACAGCCGCATCCATATTGTCCGCCACCAGGATATACCCGTAGTGCTCCAGTGATTTTTCGATGATTTCCTTTCGCGAAAGGCGTGCCGCCATCCGTTCCACTTCTTTGGACACCGATGCGGCAAGCGCTTCCGATGTCGTAATCAGGATCGCACAAGCCAGCTCGTCATGCTCTGCCTGCGACAGCAAATCAGCAGCCGCGTATACCGGATCCGCCGTTTCGTCCGCAAGTACCAGGATTTCACTTGGGCCTGCGATCGAATCAATGCTGACATAACCAAATACCGCTTTTTTTGCCAGTGCGACATAGATATTGCCGGGACCTACGATTTTATCCACTTTTGGTATACTCTGCGTGCCGAATGCCATAGCCGCGATTGCCTGCGCGCCGCCAACCTTGTAAACGGCATCCGCCCCGGCTTCTTTCGCTGCCGCAAGCGTGGACGGGTGCACTTTTCCATCCGGGCCGGGCGGTGTCGCCATGATGACGTTTGGCACTCCCGCGGCCTTTGCCGGTAAAATATTCATCAGCACGGACGACGGATATACGGCCGTCCCGCCCGGCACATAAACCCCGGCTGTCTGGAGCGGTGTTATTTTCTGCCCTAAAATCACGCCTTCTCTTTCGGAAGTAAACCAGGACTGCTGGCGCTGTTTTTCATGAAAGTCCCGGATATTTACGAGCGATTTTCGAATTACGGCCAATAAAGCCGGATCTGTCTTTTCATATGCTTCCTGGATCTCCTCGTCACTTACCCGTACATTCTGCGCATTGAGTTCGGCACCGTCAAACTGTTTCGTATAAGCAAACACCGCCTCATCGCGCCTTTCGCGCACATCCGCAATGATCTCATGGACACGGCTTTCGTATGCGCCGTAATTGTTCGGGCTTCTTTTTAATAATTCTTCTAAAATATGCTTGGTTGTTTCTTTGGTTATTTTTAAAATTTTCATTGCCGCTGCTCCTTTTGTCTTCCTGCATTTCTCTTTTTTATGTCTCCAGTGCTCCCCGCAGCGCACCAAGCAGGCCCGTAATCCGCTCATGCCGCATTTTCATACTAACCGGATTTACGACCATGCGGGCTGAAAGCGGACAAACCTCTTCCAATATGTCCAGGCCGTTTTCCCGCAGCGTAGACCCGGTTTCCACTATGTCGACAATCACTTCGGAAAGCCCCACAATCGGCGCCAACTCAATGGATCCATTTAGTTTGATAATCTCCACCGTCTGATGCTTTGTATTATAAAAATAGTCCCTGGCAATCCGCGGATACTTGGAGGCTACCCGGATCAGTTCCCGCCGCTGCAAAAGCCCGGCCGCTTCCTTTGGCCCGCAGACACACATCCGGCAGCGGCCAAATCCCAAATCCAGCACTTCATGAATCCCACGGTTTTCCTCCAGAATCGTATCTTCACCCACGACCCCGACATCCGCCGCTCCATATTCTACATAAGTCGGCACATCCGGCCCTTTCGCCAGAAAAAAACGCAGCCTTTCTTTTTCGTTGACAAAAATCAGCTTCCTGGTAGCCGGATCTTTCATTTCCTCACAAGTAATGCCGATATTTTCAAATAATTCCAATGTCTTTTTCGCCAGCCTGCCTTTTCCGAGGGCAAACGTCAAATATCTGTTCTCTTCCATGACTCTACACTCCCATAAACTGTACCCTTGCAATCTGGTTTCGTTTCGCATAAGCCTGATAATCGTCCCGTGCCAACCCGTCCGCACAGCAGACCAGCTCCACGCTGCACCCTGACGCACGCTGTTTTTTCGCATAAATAATGGCATCCTCACGGTGCGCCTCGTCATATACCACCAATTGGTTTTTCTGCATGCCGGGCGTTGGAATGTTTTGGCGGGCAAGGGCTGCCATAAGCTGGTCGATGACAATCACAAAACCAATCGCGGGCGCATCTTTTCCAAAATGATTCAAAAGCTTGTCATACCGGCCCCCTTTTACGATCGGCTCCCCGCTTCCAAACGTATAGCCGTTAAAAATAATACCGGAATAATACTGATAACTGCTGACTACCCCCAAATCAAAACTGATATATTTATCTATTCCATACAGCAGAACCAACGACTGGAGTTTTTCTAAATGCTCCAATGCGCCAAAAACATCCGGGTATTTGCGCGCCGTCTTTTTTACTTCCCGAAATTCATCCGCCGACTGATAAAGCTGCCCCAGCATAGAAAACAATTGTTTCAGGTCTGCGTCCAGATGCCTGGAAGCCAGAAAACCTTCTACGCCGAAAAAATTATGATTGCGGATCAAATCACGCAGCCTTTCTTCCTCGTCTTCATCCAGTCCGGCAGCTTCCATCATTCCCCGCAAAACCCCGGCGTGGCCGATACTGATCTGAAAATCTTTCAGGCCGGCTCCCAGCAGGCACTCGACTACCATGGAAAGAATCTCCGCATCCGCATCCGGGGTTCGATCGCCGATCAGCTCCGAACCAAGCTGTGTGCATTCCCGCAGCCTGCCCTGGAGGCTTCCGGTATTGATAAATGTATTGCCTTTATAGCAAAAACGCAGCGGCATCGTTTCTTCCATATAGTAATTTGCCACAAAACGCGCAATGGACGGCGTCAGATCCGGCCTTAACACAAGCGTATTGCCCTCTCTGTCAAAAAATTTATATAAATCCTTAGACTTCGTCGTTCCGACTTCTTTTCCAAACACCTCAAAAAATTCAAAAGACGGGGTTTGAATCGGATGGTAACCATATGTCCTAAGAATATTGTGCAGTTTTTCTTCCAAATACAATTTCTTTTCACATTCCCCGTTATAAATATCACGGACGCCTTCCGGGGTGTAAAGAAGATGCTGTTTCATATTATACGCTCCTTTATCTGTATGCTGATCTGTATTTATGTCTGCCGCACGCTTTATCGAGCTAACGTGTTAGTGCGGCAAATTGCCTTTTATTATAGCGGATACGGCAGGTTGTGTCAATCTTTTAACAATAAATCTTTCTGCAAAGCGTCCAAATACGGCACAAGTACGCCCCCTGTAGATTTAAATATAAAATCCTGATCTAATTCTTTGTATCGAAAACTCTTTCTCCCGCCATCCAGCATGCGCTGCCAAAACGAAAGCAACTGCGCAAGCCTTAAATAATAAAATTCTTCCCGCGCCGTATAATAAAGCAGGAAAAAAGCAACCCCTCCCTGGCGTTTAAAATTTTCCATAAACACGACCTGGTGTTCATGAATATTCTGCAGCGGAAACGTATCCGTATGACATTCTTTCGCATCAAAACAGACCGGGATTCCCTGCACAGCGCCGATATAATCGACCGTACTTTTCTGGTCAAAATAGGCAAGTGTAATCCTGTGCGTCTGCTTATCAATGGCAACCGGCGTAATCGGTGTTGGAATTTTCTGGATCAGGGCCAGACCGTGTTCCAGATATTTTTCATTTGTGCGGTTAATAAATTCTTCCAGGCCCGATCCGCGCAGGCCGCGGGAGTTCCAGGTAGGCATAGGGAATACGTATCCTTTCTTTTTATTTCTATTTCCATGTCTATTTTCATATCTGTTTTCGTTTTATAGTTTTATGCTTACTATTTTCCACATCATCTTTGTTCATACATTGGCATTCCCATACCCGTCTGCTTTCCATCATCCATCCGCTCTAAAAAAGCCTGCACCCGTGAAAAATCCTCCGGCAGCGGTGCGGTAATTTCCCGCCCGTCCGCCAGTATGATACGGGCCGCATGGAGCAATTGGCGCGTAACCCCTGTTTTTTTTCTAAAATATTCATTTAATTTTTGGTCGCCATATTTTGGATCCCCGATAATCGGGTGCCCGGCAGATGCAAGGTGCGCCCGGATCTGATGCGGCCGCCCGGTATAAAGGCAGACTTCCAGCACCGTAGCGGATCCGTACGTACAAACCGGCCGCCAGGCCGTTTCAATAAACGAACCGTCTCCCCGTTTTCCGATATTTTCTTTCGAAAAAGATATTTGAACTTTATTTTTTAACGTATCCTTATATAAATAACCTTTTAAATGCTGTTCGTTTTCCACAACTCCCGCTGCGATACAGATATAATATTTTTGTACCAAACGTTCTTTTAAATGACGGGACATAACCTGCAGGCCGTGCAGCGTTTTTCCAGCAACCAGAATCCCGGACGTATTACGGTCCAGACGGTTGCAGACCGATGGATGAAATGTAAGCAGCGCCTGCGGGGTAACTGCCCCGGTATCCAGCAAATATTGGATGATCCGTTCATTGGCGGAATCATCCTTAGGGCCTGCCTTTTGCGAAAGCAGACCCGCGGGTTTATTTACAACCAAAATATCCCGATCTTCATATAAAACCGGCAGCGTAAAATCTGCCTTTTCCTTATTCCGCATCACTGGCGGCTGATCCGAAAATATCATATCCGGACTGAATTTTTGAATCGTTTCGTCCGATAAATACAGCGTTACACAGTCCCCAACAGCCAAGACCACGCTTCCTTCGGTCCGTTTTTCATTTAATACGATATTTTTTTTCCGAAGCATTTTGTACAAAAACCCATTCCCGGCTTTTGGAAGCAGTTTCTTTAAATATTTATCCATCCGCTGCCCGGCTTCATTGTTTCCGATTTCAAATTTTTTCATTTTTTTTCATTTTTATGCTCTATAATTTATGCTCTCTTTTTCCCGCATGCTGCTTTGTTTTCTTATGTGGGTTATGTGGGTTATGCTGATGCTGCTGTTTCGATTTCTTTTTACCGGCGTCTTTTCTGCGGCCCGCAGACAATTTCTGCGCAGGCGCATGTTCCATTTGTCCAGGACCCGGATTCCGCGGACGGATCAAACATTTTTCTCCATATCCGATTAAATCCGTACGTCCCGCCCGCACCAGCGCTTCCCGCACCAGATCATAGTTTTGGGGGCTGCGGTACTGGATCATCGCCCGCTGCATCGCCTTTTCATGCGGATCGACCGCCGTATAAACCGGCTGCATCGTACGCGGGTCAAGCCCGGTATAATACATGCAGGTAGAGATCGTAGAAGGCGTCGGATAAAAGTCCTGCACCTGTTTCGGGTGATATCCCATATCACGCAGAAATTCCGCAAGCGCAACCGCTTCCTTTAAGGTCGAACCCGGATGGGAAGACATCAGGTACGGCACCAGGTACTGTTCTTTTCCAAGCTGCCGGTTTACCTGCTCATAAGCATGTACAAACTTCTCATAAACCGCCGCGGACGGTTTTCCAAGCTTTTGCAGTACGGCATCGGAAATATGCTCCGGCGCTATTTTTAACTGCCCGCTCACATGGTGCTCGCATAATTCCCGCAAAAACCCGCGGTCCTTATCATAAATCAGATAATCATACCGGATGCCGGAACGGATAAATACTTTCTTTACGCCGTCCAGACGCCGCAGTTTCCGCAGCAGTTCCCTATAGTCACTGTGGTCGACGTCCAGATTTTTGCACGGCGTCGGAAACAGGCACTGTCGATTCGTACAAGCCCCATTGGTTAACTGCTTTTTACAGGCAGGTTTGCGGAAATTTGCCGTAGGGCCGCCGACATCATGAATATAACCTTTAAAATCCGGCTCTTTGACAAATGCTTTTGCTTCTTGCAAAATGGAATCGTGGCTTCTGCTTTGGACAATTCTGCCCTGGTGAAACGTCAGCGCGCAAAAACTGCATCCGCCAAAGCATCCGCGGCTGCTGACCAGGCTGAATTTCACTTCCGAAATAGCCGGAACACCTCCGGCTTTTTGATACGACGGATGATAGGTGCGCATATAGGGGAGCGCATAAATATCATCCATTTCCATTTGGGTTAACGGCTTTGCCGGAGGGTTTTGTACCACCATCCGGCCCCGGTCATAGGTTTCAAACAGCCGTTTTCCGTTAAACGGGTCGGTATTGCTGTATTGGATCGAAAAACTTTTGGCATAGGCCGCCCGGTCGGTTTTGATTTCATCAAAACACGGAAGCTCTACCGCGTCATAGGAAGCCAGCTCCCGGTCTTTTGTTTTAAATACGGTGCCTGCGATAAACGAAATATCCGAAACCGCAATGCCGCTGGAAAGCGCGTCCGCGATTTCCACAATACTGCGTTCCCCCATCCCATAGCTGATCAGGTCTGCGCCCGAATCTAACAAAATGGAACGTTTCACCTTATTTGACCAGTAATCATAATGGCCCATCCTGCGCAGGGATGCTTCAATCCCTCCGATAATAATCGGCACCTGCCGGTACGTACGCCGGATTAGCTGGCAGTATACCACAGTCGCGTAATCCGGCCGTTTCCCCATCACGCCGCCGGGCGTATAGGCATCCGTACCGCGTCTTTTTTTGGATACGCTGTAATGGTTGACCATAGAATCCATGTTTCCTGCCGTTACCAAAAAAGCCAGGCGCGGTTCCCCAAGCGCCGTGATACTGGCGTCGTCTTTCCAATCCGGCTGGGAAAGGATCCCCACGCGGTAGCCATGCGCTTCCAAAACACGGCTTATGATAGCGTGCCCGAATGACGGGTGGTCCACATAGGCGTCGCCAATGACATAAACAAAATCCAGTTGATCGATCCCGCGTGCCGCCATATCCGCTTTGCTGACCGGCAAAAAATCTGACATTCTATCTTCTCCCTACTTCCCATACGCATAGCGCAGTTTGTTTGCTTCCAAAATTTTTAACACATAATATGGATTATAGCTGACCTCTTCCCCGTCCTCGCGGTTTAGATACATCCCAAAGTGCAGATGCACCGGAAAATTTCCGGTCGTCCCTTCCACTTCGCTGTACCCGGTATCGCCCATATAGCCAATGAGCTGCCCCGCCGCAATCTCGCTTCCTTCCCGCATGCTTTCTTCATATTCCGCAAGGTGCGCATAATAATAATAAACGCCGTGCGGACTGCGGATCCCGATCCGCCAGCCGCCTTTGGGCAGCCATCCGATTTTTTCCACAACACCGTCGCTGCAGCTAATCACCGGATAATACCCCCTGCGCTGGATATCCGCCATAATGTCCGTCCCTTCATGTCCGCTGACGCCGCCGTAGTTGCGTTCATACTGCCAGCTATTTTCGTAAGAAACGGACGCCGCTTGATCATCCGAAGCTTCCGGCACCGGAAAATAGACCGCATCCGCAAACAGCTTTGTTACCGTTTCTACAAATAAGCCGTACATTTCCCGCGCCTGCTGTTCTTCCAGGCGCTGCTGCTTTTTCAGCGCGGATGCCTCCGCAGACCCGCACAGCAAATACGCGGACAGCGCTTCGGCTGTTTCCTGCGCACCGTCTGTGCGTTTTATAATTTTCTTATAATCGTCCTGCGGCAGTGAAAATGCGCGGAGCTTTTCGATTGCTTCTTCTTCGTTCAAAAGCTGCGCCTTTTCGGTAAACATCCCGCGGCCGCGCTCTAATCTTGCGGTAAGGCTTGCGTCAAGACTGGATAAAATCAGCAGCAGGATCAGGCAAAAGATACGTTTTCGATTCATGATTCCTCCCTCAATGGCGTATACTAATAAAAAAAATACGTGCTGTCATGAAAAAAAGGTTATCTATATGTATTATCCTGCTGTTTATCCTATTCATACTAATTTATCCGCGTGACTGCGTAGCAGCCGCGGCAAACGGGCTGGTCCTATGGTATGAAAATATCCTGCCCGCCCTGCTTCCGTTTTCTATCTTTTCCAATATTTTCATCCAGTCCGGATATTTGGACGACATGATCCGCGCGGCTTCCCCTTTCCTAAACCGCCTGTTCTTCAACCATCCGCAGGCAGCCTATCCGATTGCCGCCGGCTTCCTGTTCGGATTTCCGATTGGCAGCAAGACAACGGCCGATCTTATGCGAAAGGGAAAGATTACCCTGCGGGAAGCCAATATCCTCTGCGCAATGTGCAACAATATCAGCCCGGTATTTGTCAGCAGCTACCTTTTAATGTCCTCGCTCGGCCTTTTTGACAAAACCTGGATCACCTATGCAGTCCTCTATCTTCCGCCCCTTATTTGCGGCCTGTTTGCGCTCCGTTTCGAAAAAACCGCCAAATTTCATAAAAAGGAGGCATCAAGATCCAACTTAAACTTCCAAATCATTGATGCCGCCATTATGAATGGATTCGAAACATTGCTCAAACTGGGCGGATACATTATGCTCTTTTCCCTGCTTGCGCAAATGTGCGTACGCATGGCCGGAAACCATGAATTGGTTCTGCTTTGTTTAAGCGGCGTGACCGAGATTACAAACGGCATCCATGTGATCGCGCAAAGTCCGGCTTTGCCAATGGCCGTAAAATATCCGGTCATCATCGGGGTCACGGCTTTCGGCGGTTTAAGCGGCCTTGCGCAGACAGCCTCCATGACAAAAGGAACCGGGATTTCCATGCGCTATTACGTCGGGTTTCGCCTGTTACAGACATTGCTTAGTACTGCCCTTGCCTGTCTGGTCATACGATTCTGACAGAGCCTTTACATACCCATACCCGGCTATTGCTGCGGCGGTGTCTGTTCTTGCTCCGCGGACTTATTTTCCGGCTGCTGGCTTCCGCTGTTTCCCGCTTCTTCCGGCGCCGCTGCCGGTCCCTGCTCCGGCTGCGGCATCACTTCCGACGGCATCAGCTCCGCCCGGTTTGCACTGACCACGTCCAGTGTGTTTTGCAGGGAAGCGTTCAACTGCGCGAAATTTGTCTTAAAAATATTCTGCGAACCGCTTAGAAGCTGTTCGATCGCCGACAGCATACTGTCTGCATAGGCAATGGCGCCCATACGGATTTCATTGGCGTCATTTGTCGCCGCGTCCAGCATATCCTGCGCCTGTTTCTGCGCAGCCAGTACGACCTCGTTTGCCTGCGAGATTGCCTGCTGCATAATCTCATGTTCCCGTACAAGCTCGTCCTTTTGCATTTTAGCTTTTGAAATGATCGTATCCGCTTTTTGCTGCGCATCCGCCATAATCGCTTCCTTGTTGCTGATAATCCTCTGGTAGCGTTTAATTTCATCCGGCGTTTTATGGCGCAGTTCCGCAATCAGTTCCTGGATTTCATCTTTATTTACGACTATTTTTGTATTGGAAAGCGGCTGGTATTTACAGCCGTCAATATAGTCTTCTATTTCTTCTATTATCTGCTCCATATTACTGCTCATGCGAAACACTCCTTAAAGTTATATTTAGATTGCTTTTATGCCATATTTTTCATAAATACGTCCAATCGTCTGTTTCGGCACAAAATGTGAAATGTCTCCCCCGTATGATGCAAATTCTTTCACAATCGTGGAACTTAAATAAGCATAGGCAAGGCTGCTTGTCAGAAAGATTGTTTCAATTTCCGGATATACTTCATGGTTTGTCTGCGCAATCTGAAGCTCATATTCAAAATCTGTCACCGCACGCAGGCCGCGCACAATGATATTGGCGTCAATCCGCTTCGCGTAATCAACCAGAAGGCCGTCAAATGCATCAATTCTCACATTAGGAAGATATGCCGTCAGTTCTTCTAACATACTAACACGTTCCTCCGCGAAAAACAATGCATTTTTTGCACTGTTGTTCAGTACGCCGACTACCAGCTCGTCCACCAGCCTGGAAGAACGCTCGATAATATCCAGATGTCCATTGGTAACCGGGTCAAAGCTGCCCGGATAAATCGCTCTTTTCATAGTAAGCCTCTTTTGTCATAAAAATATGTTTATTCGTCTTATAATTTTTTTCTTTTGTAACAAAAAATCCAAGCTCCCGCACGTAAGAAAAATCTGTCCGGGCTGCCGCCTCCGCAATCACCAGCGTATTTTCCCGCACCAGGCCCGAATCTGACAGATATGCAAGCACATCCTTTTCATAAGAAGACTGGTAAGGGGGATCCATAAATATAAAATCAAAAATATATTTTTTCTCCATCGTGTGAAGCGCGCGGAGCGCTTCCATCGAAAAAAGCTTTGCTTTGGATTCCATATGGGTTATGCGGATATTCTCCTGGACACAGGCGCAGGCTTTTTTGCCGCTCTCCACAAAGACCGCATAGTCCGCGCCCCTGCTTAACGCCTCTATGCCAATCTGCCCGCTGCCTGCAAACAAATCCAAAAAATGACTGCCCGCAAGATCCGGCTGCAGCATATTAAATAACGTTTCTTTAATACGGTCCGTAGTCGGCCTTGTATCACGTCCTTCGATAGACTTTAGCTGCAGCCGTCTTGCCGTACCTGCGATTACCCTCATATCCGCCTCCTGTTATGACATACCCGCTATGCACCGCTGCGCCAATGACAGCGCCGCTTCTACCGACATACTGCGCACCTGTGCGCGGTCGCCTGCAAATAGATGCTGCTCCACCACGGTCACCCCTTGTATAAAACAGCCGACATACACAAGCCCGACCGGTTTTTGCGCCGTACCGCCGTCCGGACCCGCGATCCCGGTTGTCGCAAGCGCAACGTCCGCCCCCGCCGCTTTGGCTGCTCCCTGCGCCATTTCCTGCGCCGTCTGCTCGCTGACCGCTCCGTAAGCCGCGAGCGTATCCTGCGATACGCTTACCAGTTTTACTTTGGCTTCATTAGAATACGTAATATACCCTTCTTTAAATACATCCGATATGCCCGCGGCATTCACCAGCCTGCCAGCCAACAGCCCGCCCGTGCAAGACTCCGCCGTTGTAATCGTATAGCCATGCTGCCTTAATAGCGCAGCAACGCGTTCTTCGGGCGCGTATTCTTTCTCGTGATCCATTTCCGGTTTCATTTCCATTTTTCCTTTCCCTTATTCTTGCGCATGTATTTTTCTTTACAGCTTCATTCCAATCTTTCTTCCAATCTTTCCTACCAATGCACTGTCCTGCTCCAAATGATTCTATAGTCACTTATTTCATCTGGTTTTATTTTTATTTGGATTTAATGCTGTTCTTTCATAACATCCTTATTTTTCAACAGGTAATCTGCCAGCGATATGACGGTCAGCGCCAATGCGGTATACGTTAAAATCAAACCAAGCACCCGGAACGCTTCATGGTCAAAATCCAGGATCAGTACGATAATCATCAACATCTGAAATGTTGTTTTAAATTTCCCCCAATAGCTTGCCGCAATCACGATCTTTTGTTCGGCTGCGATCAGCCGGAATCCGCTGATAATAAATTCCCTGGCAATAATAATAATCACGATCCATGCCGAAAGCTGTTCCATTTCCACCAGGCAGATCAATGCCGAGCAAACCAGCAGCTTGTCCGCAAGCGGATCCATAAATTTTCCAAAATTCGTCACCAGGTTATACCGGCGGGCGATTTTTCCGTCCAGCAGGTCTGTCAGGCTAGCGACAATGAAAATAACCGTCGCAATATATTTTCCATACTCCGGAAAATAAGGAGCCAGCAGGAAAAATACAAAAAACGGAATCAGGATGACTCTGGCCATAGTCAGTTTGTTTGGCAAATTCATAGCAGTTCCCCCTCCCAACAATGATGGTAAATCAACAAATCAGTTCCGCGGTTAAATCATAATCCAAAGAACCGGTTATCCGCACCTGTACGAAATCTCCGGTCATTAGCTCCCGGTCCGCCCCGGATACAAACACGTAGCCGTCGATATCCGGCGCATCCCGGTAAGACCTTGCCGCGTATACTTGTTCATCCGGCAGCTTCCCCTCGATCAATGCCCAGATCTTTTGCCCTGCCATTCCACCGGTTTGTTCAAAAATAATTTCCTGCTCCAGTTCCATCGCTTCATCGCGCCATTCCAGCTTTGTTTCCTCCGGCACCTGGTCTGCAAAATCCGCGGCAGGCGTACCCTCTTCCTGCGAGTACAAAAACACGCCCAATCGGTCAAATTCCATTTCGTTTATAAATTCCATCAGTTCTTCATGCTGTGCCTGCGTTTCTCCCGGAAACCCGCAGATCAGCGTCGTACGCAAACAAATATCCGGTATTTCCCGGCGCAGCTTACACACCACCTCACGAATCTGCTGTTTTGTCGTCTTTCGGCCCATACGGCGCAGCACTTCGTCACTGGCATGCTGGATCGGCAAATCCAGATAATGGCATACCTTTTCGTTGCGCTTTATCGCCGCGATCAGTTGGTCGTCGATTTCCTCAGGGTAACAGTACAAAATCCGGATCCAATAAAGCCCCGCAATCTGATTCAGACAATCCAGCAGCCGGTACAGCGATTTTTCCCCGTATAAATCCACGCCATACCGCGTCGTTTCCTGCGCCACCAAAATCAGTTCCCTGACACCCGCATCCGCCATCTGCCGCGCCTGCGCAACCAGCTCGGCAAGCGGCACGCTGCGGTATGCGCCGCGAATCGACGGAATAATGCAGTAAGTACAGCGTTTATCACATCCTTCCGCGATTTTCAAATAAGCAAAATGTCCCCCGGTCGTAATGCTGCGCCGTACGCCCGGTTCCGGCAGCCTTTCTAATGTATGGAAATTTTCATATTTTATACCGCCGGCTGCCTGTTCGACCGCATGCACAATATCCGTATAGGAATTAGTCCCTAGCACGGCGTCTACTTCCGGGATTTCCTCCAGGATCTCCTTTTGGTAACGCTGCGCCAGACACCCTGTCACAACGAGCGCAAGGCACCTGCCCGTCTTTTTATATTCCGCCATTTCCAAAATGGTATTCACGCTTTCTTCTTTTGCGTCGTTGATAAAACAGCAGGTATTGATTACAATCACATCCGCCGCCGCTTCGTCGCCGACCATGGTAAAGCCCCCTGCCTGAAGCATTCCAAGCATAAACTCCGAATCCACCAGGTTTTTATCACAGCCAAGCGAGATAAAAAATAAATTCATAGCCATTTTCTCCTGCAATTTTTAAAAAAGGCTGTGCTGCCTGCTGCCGCACAACCCCTTCGGTCAGATCTGTGAATGCTCCCTTGTCACCTCATCAATCGAATCATCTTCTCCGACGATCTTTACCTTGCCCTCGTACAATTCCTGTACAGCGACCGATAAAGGCTTCCTCCCGGCAGCTTTTACAATCATAGGCTCGTCTCCGCCGATAATCTGCCTTGCCCGTTTTGCCGTCGCAATCACGATCGAATAACGGCTGTTGATTACCGGTTCTTCCCCGATTACGGTCAAATCACTGTTTGCAACCTGCATTAATTCTACATAAGACGGATGTATCATAATAATCTCCTTTTCCAAATCTGCATATGTTATAAATGCCGTATGAACCGAAAGTCAGCTTTTATTTTCATCGCAGCCGAAACGTCCGGCAAGCGTATCCGGCTGCAGGGCGGATATAATAACCGTCTGGTTTTCCGTAAACAGGACGCTCCTGGTACGGCGTCCCTGCGTGGCGTCAATCAGCCGGTTTTCTTCCTTGGCCCGCTGGATCTGCCGTTTTGCCGGGGCCGAGTCCGGCGTGATAATGCATAAAATCTTATCCGTATTGACGACATTGCCAAATCCGATGTTCATTAATTTTGCCATACCGCTAACCCTTTTTCAACCGCAGACCCTTTTATTCAATATTTTGAATCTGCTCCCGCACTTTTTCAATGGCTGTCTTTAACTCAATCCCCGTATCCGAAACCGCCAAGTCATTTGCCTTAGATAAAATCGTATTGGCCTCCCGATTCATCTCCTGGGCAATAAAATCCAGTTTCCGGCCGACGCTGCCCCCGGCGGCAAGCTCTTTTCTTACGGCTTCAATATGGCTGCGCAGGCGGACCGTTTCCTCGTCCACGCAGATTTTATCCGCGTATATCGTCACCTCAGCCGCAATCCGGCTTTCATCCATCTGCTTATCTTCCAAAAGCTCTTTTACTTTTGTTTTCAGCTTTTCGCGGTACTGCGCAATAATCTGCGGCGCGTGCTCTTCAATAAACTGCACATCCAAAAGCATCTCGTCCAGCTTTCCGAGCAGGTCTGCTTTCAGGTTTTCCCCCTCTTTCATACGGGAATCCACAAACTGCACCGCCGCGCCGCGTACCGCTTCTTCCAGCGCGGCTTTTAGTTCCGTTTCATCCGTATCCTCTTCTTCCATCGTAAAAACGTCCGGAAACTTTGCCAGCGTACTGACGCTGATATCATCCCGCAGGCCGAATGTCTCCGCCATCCGGCGCAGATATTTTAAATATTCGTTCGCCAGCGCTTCATGATACTGCAAGGAGGAATTTGTTTCCGAAAAATCCTCAAAGGTTACAAACACATCTACCTTGCCCCTTTGGATATATCCTTTTAAAATCGTGCGGATCGCGCTTTCAAAATTGCTGAGTTTTTTTGGCATCTTGACATTGATATCCAGATACCTATGATTCACCGCTTTCATCTCTACCGCGACTTTCATATGGTCCCTGACAGCCTCACACCTGCCAAAGCCCGTCATGCTCTTAATCATATGGACTCTTTCTCCTCCAGCCGGCTTTTCCGGTTGTTTGCACAATTTGTATCGCTTATGCATAGATACACTTATTATAGACATTTGGAGTGGATTAGTCAATTTGTTTCTTACTTAATTTTCGTTTTTATACAGCGCATAATAGTCTGCGTCCAAATTGTCCATCATCCGTGCATACCATTTTTTGGCATCGTCCAGCGCCTGATTATATACAAACGGCGCCAGTTTTTGCGCAAACAATTCCAAAAGCTGCATCTGTTCAATAATCTCGATCTCTTCGCCCCGCTCGTCAAGATAAAACGCCCTGATCTCTTCCCTTAGTTTTTCTTTCTGCTGATCAGATAAGCAAATCTGTGGCAAAACGTTTCTTTTACGCATCGCTGTTTCCTCCTAACCGCTGTTTTTCTGCATCCAAAACCGCTTGCGGCATACGGCCAAACAGTACAAAAGGGTCCGGCCATCCCGAACCCTTTTGCCCATTTAATGTGCTTCGTTTACATTGAATTTCCCGATCTCTGCCCGTAGTGTTTCCGCACTATGCTTCGTCCTGGTCACCTGCTGGAGTACTTCTTCCGATTCCTGTGCAATCACAGCGGCCCGCTGCGCGATTTCTGTTGTCCCCTCAGCGCCTTCTTCCGCCGCCTTGGAAATATCGTTCATTGAATTTTTAATGCCTGCCATATTATCAAACAGTTCTCCCGCAATCTCACTGAACTCCCGCATCAGGGTATCTACCGACGTACCGTCTTCATTATACTGTTCCCCAATCGTAAGGAACCCCTCATAATCCGCTGTTACATCCTGAACGACAAATTCCAGCAGCTTTCTGGCATTCGAAGAAAGGTTTTCCACCGCCTGCGTGACTTCCTGCGTCACTTCCTGGATCTTAATCACGGTCTGTCTGGACTGCTCCGCAAGCGATCCGATCTCTCCTGCCACAACCGCAAAGCCTTTCCCTGCTTCCCCGGCCCTTGCCGCTTCAATCGAAGCGTTTAAAGACAGCAGGTTCGTCTGTGAAACGACGCTCATAATCACTCCTGACAACTCGTAAATCTGGTCGATGACCTTTGCGTCTTCCAGCGCCCGTTCCAAATCCTGCTGAATTTCGATTTTCAAATGGACGGCCTTTTCCCTGGCAGATTTTATCCTCTTATTTGTATTCTCCGCCCTGCCTTTAATCTCCGCGGCACCGTGTGCGCCGTCCTGGGAGCGGCTTGCAATATGCTGTACGGCTGTATGTACTTCTCCCGCGGATTCATTTGCCATCGTAGTCGTAGCCGCCGTTTCCTCCATACCCGCAGACAACTGCTGCGTGGCAGCCGAAACACTTGCAATATCGTCATTGAGCTTCGCCACGCATTCATTAACCGAACCCGCGGCATTGCTGATCGTCTCTGATTCGGTCTGTACATGGCTGATTAGCCTCACCATCGCGCTTTTCATATCGTTAATGCTTCTGGCCAAATCCCCAAAATCATCTTTGCGTTTCTTAAATTTTTTCATGAAATCTTTTGTATAGTCGCCGGATGCCATACAATTCATCTGCGCGGTTGCGGCTTTCAGGGATTTCGCGATATCCGTGACAATCAAAAACGCGATCACCATAAGCAGCAGGATCGCAACCACAATGGACCCAACCGAAAGCGTCCTTATTTTTTGGAAAATCGCTTTGACGTCCGCATTGTTTTCAACCGCGAGCACTTCCAGTTCATCTACATAATTGCCCGTGCCGATTACCCACTCCCAAGGCTCAAACGCCTTGCTGTACGCGCGTTTCGGATAAGTCTGCGTACCGCCTTCTTTCGTATAATAATACTCCGTATATCCTCCGTCTGGCTGGCGGCCGTTTTTAATGATATCTTTAATCATTTCATAGCCGTTGCTGTCCTTTGTATCCAGACGGTTTGTGCCCTCGACCTCTTCGCCAAGCAGCACGACATTATCCCCGTCATAGGTATCAATCCAAAAATAGCCGCTTTCCCCATAGCGAAGCCCTCTGACATGTTCCGCGGCTTCCTGTTTTGCTTCCTCCTGCGTACAATTGCCTTCCTGATATTCCTGATACAATTGTTCGACCAGGGTAATTACATTTTCCACCTGTCCTTTGATCTGCGCATCGTAATCGTCATACAACACCTGTTTCATACTGGCGACTGACTGCTCATACGACTGGTCCATCCCATTCATATTCAAGACACCCATCAGACACATGGAAATCGCAGCGGCGGCTGTTAAAATAATGAGCTTTGTGCGCACTTTCAAATTTTTAAACATGTACCTCACGATCCTTTCTCTTGTGGCTCAGGAAGAAGAGGCACCTCCTCAATTATGCTTCTTTCTCCCTCTCATTATAAATAAAATACTTCCCCTCCCTTTTTTCATATTTTAACACAAGTGCTATGGGTCGTATGTTTTTTTTTCGGTACAATCTGAATGGCGTATGGGAAATTATGGTTGCGCGCGCTTTTTCAAAACAGCCATGCGCTTATCTT
>CAJUIH010000019.1 GCA_910586045.1 uncultured Eubacterium sp. | reverse complement strand
GATGTAAAAATGAAATTTATTGTGGAAAAGTCATTGCAAAGAGGCTGAAAAATTTTGGCACTTTTTTCTATTATTTTTTATAGGTTCAATTCTGATGGCTGAACTGTTACCAATATGACCTGTTTACTATAAACAAGATAAATCAGCGAAACACCTTAATTTTACAGGCATTCCGCTGATAGCAGCTCATATATTATTAAAAAAAGAACATTTTTTCAATCATCACACATTCCGAAAATTTTCAAACGTCTTATACAAATCTAGCTGCCCCATCCCGATTGTGTCAAGTTAATGTCACAAAAACTTTCAACTTTTTTTCGGAAAAAATCGCTGTAAGCCGCATAACTTCGTTGGGGTTGAGGTAAATTAATGATAAATCAGCGAAAAATTGGAGATAAATTAATGTTGCAAACATCCGTTCTATAATAGCACTATTCCTGTCCCTATTTTTGTATCCAGACTATGTGTCATCATCCATTATAATTAAATGGCAAAATAAATCTTCACAATAAATATATGTTCAAAACAAAGGTATTTATTGTGAAGAAATTTATACAGACAAAACGCAGGGTTCTTCATAAAAAGAAATCTTATAGTCAAGCGTAACAAATTTTAATCCATCTGCCTTTGCCTGGCAATCATTATCCTATCAAATGGGTCATTATGATCCTGGTTATGACAGGCCAGCGTTTCTAGCGCCATTTCATACCTATCCTAAATCGGCAGCATCCGTTTTCTCATAATAATGTAATAAACTCATCCGGACTGCAAACCTTTGTTTTAGCCATCTTAAAATCTTTCAAATTACACGTCACCAGACAGTCTGCATTTACCATTCTCGCACATTCATCCTGCAGGCAATCCTCAAAATCTTTAAACTGTACATTTTCTATCGCCTCTAAAACCTGATCGTGTGAAGCACCTGCAACCGTCAGCAGCCTGCAAATATCTTTTAACCACATTCGCTTCCCCTCATCTGGAATTCGAAGCGAATACCAGATAATAGACAACGAATGAAAAGCTATATACCCATCAACTTTTCCTTGAGAACACAAATCCATAACCACTTTTGAAGAATCCCGAAACCGATCTTCACGGTCTGTAATATAATTTAATATAACGTTAGTGTCAATTAATGCAACCATATTTTTCTTTCATGGCCTCCTTTCTGATTTGTTCGCAGTCATAATCTTTTGGGAATGGATACTTCTTTTTCAGTTCCTCCATGTGTAAAAACGCCTGTCTTTTTTCTAAAATTAAATTTTTATTCTCAGATATTTTCTCTGTTTTCCCTGCCACTACATTAAATCTCCGAATCATGTCTATAAAGAATTTAACACTGTCATCATCCGGTAAAGAATCAATCACAGCATATGCTTCCTGCCTCAAAGTCATTTATTCCACCTCCAGTTTTTTTCTTAGTATATTGCAATCATTCCAATTTAACAATCACGCAATTTCAACATCTATCATAATAACCACACCCAGTATATCATATGGAAAATTCAATTACAAGACAACACATAAAACCGTCTAATGACTCTAAAATATACTCTATAAAATAATAAAATCAGCAGAACGTCAAGTTATTGTCACAAACATCCATTCTAATAGTAAATTCCTATCCGTCATTTATACCAAAGACTCACAGCCAATAGTTGACAGAACTCAGCATATTGGACTTAAGAACAGCATCTCAAATAATCCCCAACCGCTTCAACAAAAAATTTCTGAGTTTCCGACTGTCTCTCCATTTCCTGTCTGCCAATAACAAAAAAATCATCATATTCAAATTTACTCTTTCAATATGAGATTGCTGTCAATAATTTCAGCCTGATATTCTTCTGAAAGTGTATTTAGTAAAATCCTAAGAGCACTCTGCTTTTTTCCTTGTCCAAGCCGCCTGTCTGCGTATCGTAAAACCATATTTTAAAGCAGGCAGTCAATGCATTATCAGCTGCTCCCTTATCGTACCGTCTATGATTTTTAAATCTGCTTTGAAGATCCCGATACGTTTCCTGTTCATTTATATTTAAAAATACTGCTATACTGTACTGAAAATCCTGCAACAAGTTTTCATTTTTAGGCTGAAGCGCAGTCTGATCAGCACTTTTTTTCGCTGCATGCCAATGCCAGCGATACCAATACTCATGATCTGCCTGATTATCCATATGGTTTATCTGCACATTCTTCTCTAACAATGCCTGAATCTCCAATATTTTAAATTCTATCATCCAACGATTTGTTTTTAAAATTTCACATTTATCAATTTGCATTACTAAACTATTATAAATTTTTTCCCAGTCCGTCCGAATCTTATTTTCCACGTTCTCCCATTTTTCAGATGATTTCTTAGTTCTATATTGTTTTCGCCTCTTTAATATCCCGCAGCATCCATCTAAAAACGCAAGAATATCCAATCCCTCCTCCATAAACAGTGAACTGCTTCGGCTTTTTTTCTTCCCTTGTTCCCATATTATTTTAAATGCTGTCAAAAGATTGTCTTCCATTTTACCGGCATAAAAAAGCATCATTTCACTAAAACGAACAATGTCCCTGTAACGGATTTCTTCTGTCTGGAAAACTATGCCCTGCAATGACTCAAAATCCGTTTCATCTTTTTCTATCCCCTCATATAACAATGCATATAAATCTCCCTGCAGTAACTTCAATGCTCCCCGGCGGTCTGTAACCTCATAGTCTTCATATTCTTCCATTAAGGAATCCATAATATCATCAGGCATGTCAAATCCTGCTGATACACCAAAACCTCCTCGCTCCTCCAAAGTCCAGTCAGCAGCTTCCTCCTTAGATATACCATCTGCATCCTCTGTTTTTGGACTTAAATTCAGACTTATATCATACAGCTGTTCTGCAATAGCAGATTTAATTTCCATTAATATTTTAGGTGAAGATGCAATAATAATCATATCGTCTACATATCTTGCATAGCGGGCATTGATCTCATTTTCATCACAATCCTGATTTACACGCTCTATGATCTGCCATACTTTTTTATCCACAGAAAATAGAGCCACATTTGCTGCGTAAGCAGACAGGTCAGGACCCTGCGGTATTCCACAGCATATTCCTCTTTTTGTTCGCATCTGCCTGTTGCTGGATTGTAATAATCTTCTTTAAATAATTCATCCAGAATCCAGTTCATCACAGAATCTGCCCGTTCATATTTGGCAGCATCTTTCTCTTCAAAACATTCAAATTTATCTTCATCA
Organism: uncultured Eubacterium sp.; assembly: GCA_910586045.1. Classification (GTDB taxonomy): domain Bacteria; phylum Bacillota; class Clostridia; order Lachnospirales; family Lachnospiraceae; genus Eubacterium_J. Next base: position 34,860 of record CAJUIH010000019.1, on the reverse strand, counting down.
CTACGTAATGCCTGTAAAATCGGCTCATAAAGCGCATCCCTTATAACAAACCTGCGTATCGTATCGTAAAATCTCTCAATATCTAGTTTAACACGATAAACCCTTTCTCCTTTTAATTTTTCAATTCCGTCCTGAATATAGTCTATATACGATTTCCAGCAATCATAAAATGGACGGAACATTCCATTTTTTATTTCAACGCTGCCGTCAATTACAGACATATCAATTTGATAAGCAAAACTTACATTTTCTTTCATAACATCCGCATAGCCATAACCCGTCAGATAAATTCCCCTTTCTTTCCGGTATCTGACCGCAGGTATGAGCTTTTCGTAATCTGCATCAGTTCCTTCTGACAAAAGTTCATTTAATATGTATTGCTGCAGCAATAATTCTTCATGACAGTATAATGCTTTTTTCCTTGGTATTCCCAGCTTTTTTGGCACCAACATTGTCATCATCGGAATCTGTATGCTTTCATGTCTTTTAAGAGTCTCATAAAGATATTCAAAAACAGCATCCGAACCAAGCGCAATTCTCTCCCATGACGAGTCATCCAGCGAGATTTCTTCCCGGCGGTAACTGGTTCTCGCAATTTGCAGCGCAGTCTGCATATGATAATGGAAACTTTTTTTCACTTTATCAATGTTATTTTCATTGTCTGCTCCTTTACTTTGCTTTCCAATCGCCCTATGATAGTCTGCTTTTATTAACTTGTAAACGGCCTGATATGCAAACTCTGCATCCGAAATATCCTCCTTTTGACGAAAATCATTAAAAACCGTATCATACCAAGCTAATACCTCATCCCACTCTTTTTGCGTTAGAAGATCTTCGATGCGGCGAAGAACCCTGATTCTTTTTTCTGCGGATATTACATTGTACCGTTTTTCTATTTGTATCCCATCCAGATCCTCTCCACTTTCCGCTAACTGATACCGCATCAAAAATTCAAATGCTGTATATAAAACCGCTTTTTCATCATTTCCATTCTCATATGCTTCATCTGGATCTTTATCATCACATTCACGTATCGCAACTGTCAGGTAACAGTATCTTAAAATATCATTTTTCCATATATTTTTTATGCTTGCCACTGTTTCTTTACGTCCAGACTCATCCGAATCCAAATACAGCACAAAAGAAATGTCTGCATTTACAGACTTTATCGTTTTTCCTAATATTGCAGCCTGATTGGGCAGCAGCCGGCTGCCCATAATTGCAACAGCCAGACATCCCATACTCTCTATTCTAAGCGCATCAAACATACCTTCCACAATATAAACTTTTCTATTTTTCTCATTTCGTTCTAATTGACTTCGGACCCAGTCCAGCCGGTATAACATATGGGATTTGGGAAGTTTCTTTGTAAACAGATATTTTGAGCCTCTCTGACCATCCCGCACACTTCTGCCAGCAAAACCAATAATTTTCGAATATTCGTTTCTTAATGTAATAATTATCCTGTCATCTTCACAAAAATCTTTGTAATGTACATCAATATGGCCTTTTCCAAGAGGCAGTGCCTTTATTAAAAAAGCATCCTGCAGCAGATCCATTTCTTCAATAAAGGACTCTGCTTTTTTTACAAAAACATTACAAAGCTTTCTTCCAGATGCAAAAAAAATCCCACGTTCTTTTAAGAACTCTGCATGATATCTTCTTTTTCTGGCATATTCCTGTAAACGTAATTTTTCTGTCTCATTCATATCTGAATACGTTTCATATGCTACTTCATATCCGCTCTTTTTCCTGCTTTCAGATTCCTTTCCATATAAAATGGGTTTTTCGTCCAATACCCACGGATAAGTCTTCTCAATCCACTCAATACTTTCCTGAAAATTACAATCCAGTCTTTGTTTTAAAATTGTAAATATATCTCCACTCTTACCGCATCCATAGCAGTAAAACGTATTTTTTTCAGACCTAATATGCATAGAAGGATTTGTCTCATTATGGAAAATACAAGAACAAATAAAATCGTTCCCCGTCTTTTTTGTCATTATCCCCAATTCGTCACAAACATCTTTTAGTAAAATATTTTTCTTAATATATGTATAATATTTGTTTCTTAATTTTCCCATTTATTTCTCCCTTCTGTAAAGACTTTATAATATTACAGCATTATAGTAACTGTTCTTTAGTATTAAAAATTTAATGTTCACTGATTTCATGCATTTATAAAGATTTATTTTTTACAAATTACTCTTTTCAATCATTTATCCTAATTATATCCTATTGCAATTATCGCTTCAACAAAATAATTTTTATTGACTTGATTTATGTATTCTTCTAAAATCAAATTAACGGAATACCTCAATTTTTAGGCATTCCGTTAATCAATATTTTATATATGCACTTTTTCTGAATATCCTTACACATTCCTAAAATTCTCAAACGTCTTATACAAATCCAGCTGTCCCCACCCCCATTCCCGATTCGGATACTCCCTTGACTCATCCCGCACCGCGCTGCGTATTAAGTAATTCTTAATATTCGCAGTGGTCGCCTGGATATCATTCCTCCTGACCCCAGTCCATTCCAGAATCAGCGCCCCTGCACCTGCCGTAATGGCAGCCGCGACACTGGTACCGCTTCTTGTTTCGAATTTTCCATCTCCAACCGGGCCATAAATATCTACCGCAGGCGCCGCAATATCGGGCTTGATTTCCTTTGTAGCGGTATATCCGCGCCCGGATTCAAAATAGATACTATTGTCGGCGGAATTATAGCCCGCAACGGTAATCGGTTCTTCTGTATCGGATGGCACTGTAATTGTCGTATCTGGATTGGAACGCAGAAAAACAGCATCGCCGTATATCATATCAGACATCGGCAGCCAAATATGGTAGACTCCGTCAATGAAATTTCGCACGTTTACGTTTATGACCCATACGCCTGGAATCGGCTTTTGGAAACGGATATAAATCAGTTCATTGCTGTTATTAAATCCGGTCAGAAGATAATCTACCGTGACAATCGTACCCTCAAACACAAACCGGTATTCCAAATGATTTTGGGGACCGGACGGCCTCGCAAAAAACCGTTCTCCGGTAGGGGATATAATGACTACTTCGTAAAATTCCGGTGCCAAGGCCCACATTTCGGCGATAAATCCCTGTACACCTTCTGAGACACTGATCTCCACACGCTCCTGTGAACCCTGCCCTGAAATCGAACCTAAAAAATGATGCCGTTTATCCGCTTCATTTCCGGTGGCAACGACTACACAACGCTGCCTGCGCCTTGCTACTTCCATTAAAGAATAGGAAATTGGATTTCTGCCGCCCCGGTTTCCCATATTTGTACCAAGCGCAATACACAAGGATAATGGTTTTTTTAACTCGATTGCCAACCGGTTCAGATAGCGGATACCTGCCATAATATCATTTTCCTGAAAAACAGGCGTTTCTTGCGGAACAAAATAAAAATCTTTCAGGTATTGTTTTGCAGGTTTTAGCTGCACAAATGCAATGTCGCATTCAGGCGCTGCACCGCTGAACTGGCTGGTGTAATCCTCAGAACCCGCAGCCAGTGCCGCCAGGAACGTGCCGTGTCCGTCCGCGTATGGAATCTTTGCTGTCTTTGAATCATTGCTTGCCATCAATTCTTCATTAATTTGCTGCCTTGTATATTCTGATCCATAAATAAATCCCTGCGGCGGTATTCCGGAACGATCTTTTTGATTCCAAATCCGCTCTACCCTTGTGGTTCCATCCGCATTTAAAAATAACGGGTTCGTATAGTCAAAATCCGTATCGATAAATCCCATCAGAACTCCGGCGCCTGTCAATGCCAGGTTTGGCTGGTCACGCACTTTTGTAATGCCGCTGCTGTCCAAGGATATATTATTCAGCAAGCTATAGCATTTTGGGATTACATGATATGAATAATCGCTAAGCGTCATATTTATGCTTTCTGCCTGCGCGATCTGGTAATGCACCACCCAATAATTGTCATTGAGCTGCTGCATACACACTTCCTCGTTGACATATTCGTCCATATCCTGACGATCCAATATAAAATCATAATACGCATTGGAATAAACGGCTTCTTCACAATCCAACATGAACATCTCCTGGTACTAATTTCTTTAATTTATCATATGATCGATCGGCTTTCTTGATTTCTATTTTTCATTCCAACACCGAAAGATAATTTAATCTGTATTTTATGGATATGCCGTTGCGCTGCCTACTGCGTGCATAGATTTTTTTCATACACACATACTACTCCTGGTACATTGTACAAAAAATAAAAAGGAGGCCGCTATGAAACCAGCAGACAAAGACAAACCGATCCGAACCGTGCCGAAAGGCGCCTGGGAAGGCGGGATAGCTAGTTTAAAAAAGGACCAGCCGGTACACCCTGATCCAAATGACCTTACAACAGACGCACAGGGCAATGGGTATCCGGTGCCACGGCATAAGCAGTAATTAATACTCCGTTTGTAGTACATCGGTCACTAAATATCTCATAGTTTCACTTGTCTATTTTTCCGATCGCACATGGCAAAAATCCGAGGTGATCCCCGGTATACCTCCGGTTTTTGTCAAGCACTCTTGAAAAAATATCCTGTGCCTACCTATGAGTTATTTAGTGACCGATGTACTCGTACAGTAAAGAATAAATAACTCATAGTTTGAAAAAATGGCTATCGCAATCCTACTGGCTTTAGACGGTGGGTTAAGGTAGCCAAAAGTGGCGGTTTGTGTTATACTTGCGTCATGGAACATGGAAATCAAAAAACAGGCACAAGTATTTGTTACAGTATCACATAATATTTGTATGTAAATAGTAGGAAGAAATAAAGGACAATGGGGGATCAATGGTACATGGCAAAAAAGAAAAATGCCCGCAAGGGCATTATTGTAAATTATGCGGCGGGTATCAAGTAAATGAGAAGTTTTCCGGAAAAGGGCATGCCGCCCATATCTGCATAAGCTGTTCGCGTCTCGCCTGCTTATTTCTGCCTGCTGGAATATTTTGAACCAGAGGATAATTTATATATTCGGTGATTGAATACTGCACAATAAACCCGATAAACGGCGGGCCAGAAATAAATGATATTGTGCTGAAATTTTACGCCGTTTATATAGAATGGGATGAATAATGGCAAAGCCGCTTAGCGCATTTTCAATCATCATAAGAAAATAAAAGTTGGAGGAAAAAAAGATGTCAGGGTATTTTATTAAAGATACAACGAAACAGGAACGGGAACAGATTGTGTCAGATTCGCTTGGAAACATTTCAGCGTCCTGTGACGGATGTATGCCGGGGCTGGCGGAGATGTACCAGGAATATATTGACGGGAAGAAAGAAATCCGGGAAATCAACATGATGTTTCAGGCGCGGTTTGTGTCAGGGGAAGACGGGCCGGGATACAGGAAAGGAGGCTGTGGCTTTCGTTAAAGAAAAGTGTGTGAAATCATGACGGCAAAGCGGCATCTTTTGGGATGCTGTTTTTTGTTCAGAAGAATTAGGACAGGAATGTAGTGGAAATGAATCGGGCGGTTATGATGTTTTATAGTGCCAAATACATAAGGCAACAGATAAATAGATACAAAAACAGGAAAGTATTTTTATTGACAGGGGAAATTTTTAGGTAAAAGGCAGGCTGTATTATTCGCAAAAAGTAATACAGCCTGTCTTTTTTATGTATTGGAAAAATTGTAGGCGATAAAAAATTTATATAATTTGCTTATTTTATCGATCAAAGCCAAAGGGGAGGAACAGAAAGCTGGCAGCAATGAAAGAAGCCGGTGTGGCGAAACGGATATCTACATGCATAGGCAGTCTGAAAAGGATTTTGACCGGCCGCAGTATAAGATCATGGTCGGGAAGATGGAAAAGGGAGACCTGCTGTATATTTTGAGCATTGACCGCCTGGGACGCAGCTACGAGGAAATACAGAGGCAGTGGCGTATTCTGGCAAAGGAGATCAGCATTGACATCTTGTGTGATAGGCATGCTGTTGCTGGATACGCGGAACGGGAAAGGCCTGATGGGAACATTTATTGCAGACCTTGTGTAGCACAAGCCCAGCTTTCAGAAGAATTTTCGAAGATCGTAAGGAATTGGGAGAGAAAAAGAATTTCGATTGATGAGACGCTGGAAAGGTGTGGGGTGAGCGAATCCACATTCTACCGTAAAGTGCGGGAATAGCGGATTTCACAGAAAAACAAGAAACATTAACTATCAAAAAGTGTACTTTTTGATAGTTAAAATAATACAACACTAGTTTAACATATTGGCTGGTGTAAGTCTATACTTTTTGTGGTTTTTATGAAATATTTTCCTAAAAACAAATAATTACTTACTATTTTGCTTTGAAAATCTGAATTAGCCTTGAATTTAGGCATATGTCAAAAAGTACACTTTTTGATACAGCAGGTTATTTATAAATTCAACTTCAGCTATTTAAATCGGTAAATATCAAACAATATGGTTAGGTTAAGACATGAAATTTTCACATATATAGCAAATGAAATGTGTTTCTGTTTCAATGGCCATCTAACGGCATTATCTGTACATAATGAAAACAATGGAAAAGGTTGAATCCGCAAAAATTAGTGTACACAATTTTATTATGGTGAAAGCACATAGTTCCTAAAGAGCTGCACGTGTTTTTGCAAATAAAAAGGAGGAAAATATCATGAAAAAAAGGAAGAAAATAGCCATACTGCTACTGTCGGCCATGTTGATGCTGGCATTCTCTATGACACTGCTGGCGGCTGCACTGCCGTCCATTTCAGCAGGAAAGCCAATATTATGCTATACGCTGAAATCATCAGGCAGGGTATACGCCTATACGGCCGCAAATCTAAGGACGAAAACGGGCGGCTATATTGAATGTCCCACGGATGAATGCAGGATATTAAAGATTAGCGGAAACGCTGTCCAGGTAAAATATCCGGTCAGCGGGGGGACGAGGACAGCATGGTTTGCGAGAAACGAGTTTACCACTTATAACATTGTAAACGGGGCGGCGGAGAAATGGACGCAGAAAACGAAGGCCAATTCATATAAGCACGCGGATGGGAAAGACGCCTACGGCTCTATATCCGCAGGGGACGTCTGTTATAAGCTGTCCGAATCAGGAAGTTACATGCAAGTGATCTATCCCGTGTCGGACGGTTATAAGATGGGGTGGGTTGCCAAGGATCACAAACATGACGATGCGGGCGCAGGCAGTACCGCTCGATTGATTGAAGATGGGACGTATAAAGTGGCATCAGCGATCAATAACAGCTATGTGTGGGATATTGATGACGCTTCTTCCGCAAACGGAGCGAATATTCAGTTGTACCGGGATAATGGCACGAACGCCCAGATATTTCAATTTACTTACAATCAGGACGGATATTATACGATCAAGAATGTAAACAGCGGCAAAGCGGTAGACTGCGCGGGCGGTGCTTCCTCGAATGGCACAAATATCCAGCAGTATACGTCGAATCATTCGTGTGCGCAGCGGTGGAAGCTGAAAAGCGCTGGAAATGGGTATGTGTCTTTCATTTGCAAATGCAATGGGAAAATGGCCGATGTGTCAGGAGGCGTTGCCGCCAACCGGACGAATATCCAGATCTATCAGCCAAATGGCTCGACAGCCCAGAAGTTTAAGCTTGTAAAGACAGCAGCCCTAGGAAACACAGGCAACCATGGCGGCGCGGTATCGCCTAAGCCGTCATCAGATCTTTTATTTCCATTGAAAGGAAATATTCGAACGAGTTCAGGAGCCAAAACAAATGGTTACAGATGTGATTATAAGGCGTCTGCAGGAACGCCGGTGTACGCTCCGGCGGACGGGAAAGTCACATTCCGCCAGACTTATTCGGTAAGATATGGTAAGTTGGCAAGTTATGGCAATCATTTCATATTTACGTCCAGTGATGGGAAGTATGAAGTAAAATGTGCCCATTTAAGCCAATTTCATGATGTAAGCTTGAAATATAAATCTTCTTTGCCGTATCCATGCAGCGCTTCGAAATATAGCTGCAAAACAGTTAATCTCGGCAAAAAAAGGGAAGTGAAACAGGGCGACCTGCTTGGGTATGCCGGTCAGACAGGAAATGCCAGTGGCCCGCATCTGCATATAGAAGTAAAAAAAGACGGTAAGGCAGTAAATCCGGCGTCCGTCTTTGAGACATGGAAATAGGAGGGGGAGCTATTATGAAGATAAAGAAAAAAATAACCATGCTGCTGGCAGCCATGTTGACGCTGGCATTTTCTATGACTCTGCTGGCGGCGGTTACATTACCGTCCATTTCATCAGGCAGGCCAGTCTTCTGCTACACGCTGAAATCATCAGGCAGGGTATACGCCTATACGGCCGCAAATCTAAGGACGAAAACGGGCGGCTATATTGAATGTCCCACGGATGAATGCAGGATATTAAAGATTAGCGGAAACGCTGTCCAGGTAAAATATCCGGTCAGCGGGGGGACGAGGACAGCATGGTTTGCGAGAAACGAGTTTACCACTTATAACATTGCAAACGGGACGGCGGAGAAGTGGACGCAGAAAACGAAGGCCACATCTTATAAGCGCGCGGATGGGAAAGACGCCTACGGTTCTATATCCGCAGGGGATGTCTGTTATAAACTGTCCGAATCAGGAAGTTATATACAAGTGATCTATCCTGTGTCGGGCGGTTATAAGATGGGATGGATTGCCAAGGATGACTTTGCTGGTGCTGCCAGCAGCCAGAATAGTTCCAGCCAGCCGGTTCCAAATGGGCTGTACAAGGTGGTTTCCATGATTAACAAGCAATATGTATGGGATATTTATGACGGCTCCAAGGATAATGGCGGGAACTTGCGGCTATGGAAAGACAACGGAACCAATGCCCAGAAGTTTATGTTCACATATAACAGCGACGGATATTATACGATTACAAACGCAAACAGTAATAAGGCAATTGATTGTGCGGGAGGAAAATCCGCAGATGGGACAAATATACAGCAATATACATTAAACCATTCGGATGCCCAGAAGTGGAAGCTGACGAGCGCAGGAAACGGATACTATACGTTCCTGTGCAAAGGAAATGGCAAGATGATAGACGTGTCCGGGGGCAGTGCATCCAATGGGGCAAATATACAGTTGTATCAGTCCAATGGGTCAAGGGCGCAGAAGTTTGCGTTGGTGAAAACCGCACCAGCCAAAGGAAGTTCAAACAGTTCTTCGTTCACATCATTCAGCCAGCATGATAAAAGATGGGCGGACGTTTCTTATGGCAAAGGATCGGGTGGCAAAAAAGCGACCTTATCCAGTTCAGGGTGCGGGATACTGGCATATGTGAATGCGGTGTATTATATGACCGGAAATTTTATAGAGCCGTCTGATCTGGCAAAATGGTCTGTGGACAACGGTTACCGGATAAATGGAAGCGGCACGTCCCCGGAGTTGTATAGAGCATTTGCGGATAAATACGGGGGACGCTATGGATTTCAATATTCCGGAAGCAAAAGCAGCGTCAGGGATGCGCGCTCCCACCTCCAAAACGGAGGGACTGCGATTATCCGCGTTCCAGGCCATTTAATGGCGCTGGCCGCTTATAATAAGGACACTGGAAAATATCTGATTTTGGATTCCTATGAATCTGCGAATAGGGGAACGAAAGGCACGGGATACAGATGGCTGAAAGAATCCGAATTTACGAGGAAGCTGAAAGTTTCTTATGTTAAGCTGCTGGCGAAGAAATAAAATGCGCCATGGCAAAATAAGGAAAGGATCGGGAAAATGTGGAAAAAAATAATGGCATTGGCGTTGGCGGTTTTGATAGGGGGGGGGTGGCAGCGCAGACGGTAATTGTTTCTGCGGGGCAGGGGAAATTAGACCGCAATCAACTGCGCAGGAAAAGTAAACGACAAACAGATACATTTGCATGTGGTGAAGTTTGGAGTGGAACCTTGGAAGAACGTCACACACCAGTGAAAATGCTTGATTTTAACAAGCAGGCAGTTGGTGCCGTAGCGGATGTAATATTATGGAAATGGGAGGATGATTGGATTCAATGAGAAAAAAATTTATAGCGCTGGCAGTTTCAGTGGCAGTTCTGTTTGGAACGGCAGTGTGGGTAGGAACGCATATAAATGCTGTTGGAGCTTCTAGCAGACGGATAGTGTCAGTGAATTTGAGGTCTACATGTAATGAGGCCCTTGCAGAGGATGGCAGCTTATATATGTTGGGAAGCATGTGGGGAAGCAGAAGCTATGAGGATTTGACAGAAGCAGCAAATGCAGATCACTATACACCGATAAAGATACTTTCTAATGTAGAATCCGTCAATGCTGGTTTCAATCAAAAAGGAGCAATTACAAAGAATGGCGACTTATATATGTGGGGTGATAATGACTTCGGTGCATTAGGAGATGGCAAATCTGGAACCGATGACAGGCTTTTGCCGGAGAAAATACTTTCTAATGTGCATTGTATTAGTTATGGTCACTGGAGTATAGGGGCAGTGACGAAAGATGGCAGTCTGTATATGTGGGGAAGTAATAGTAGCGGTGAATTGGGAGATGGGACAACGGAAGATCGTAATAGACCAGTGAAAGTGCTTTCTGATGCTACTTCTGTCAGTATAGATCAATCTACCACCGGAGCAGTGACCAAAGATGGCAGTCTGTATATGTGGGGATGGAATGATAGCGGTCAAGTAGGCAATGGCACGACAAAAGACTGCTATGAACCAGTAAAGGTGCTTTCAAATGTTGATTTTGCTAATGTTGGATATGATTGCTGTGGGGCGGTGACCAAAGATGGAAGTTTATATATGTGGGGAAAGAATAATAGAGGTCAGGTAGGTAATGGCACGACAGAAGACTGTTACAAACCAGTAAAGGTGCTTTCTGACGTTATTTCGGTCAGTGTTGATGGAAGCACTGTCGGAGCGATTACAAAAGACGGCAGTTTGTATATGTGGGGAAACAATAGCGACGGCCAGGTAGGGAATGGTACGACGGAAAATTGCACACAACCAGCAAAAGTGCTTTCCGATGTAGCATGTATCAAAATGCAAGGACTCTACACAGGAGCGATTACAAAAGATGGCAGTTTGTATATGTGGGGGAATAATATTGGCGGGCAGCTTGGAGATGGAACAACGGAAAGTCGGTATACTCCAGTAAAAGTGCTTTCTAATGTGGTATCTATTGCTTATAATCGGGCATCAGGATGGAATGTAGGGGCAGTGACGAAAGATGGCGACTTGTATGTATGGGGGACTAACAATGATGGCATTATAGGAGATGGTTCAACCGAAGATCGTCATACTCCAGTCAAAGTGTTATCAAATGTAAATTTTTTTGAATTTGGATATGATTGCTGTGGTGCGGTAACAAAAGACGGAAGCTTATATATGTGGGGCAGCAATGACGGCGGGCAGTTGGGGGACGGTACAACTAAAGATCGTCATACACCTGTGAAAATCAGCTTTCTTTCAGCAAGAAATTCACAAAAAATTACATACCATATAACTGGAATCAAAAATAGAAAAGTAGTACATGGCTCATCTTTTTCCCTAAACGCAAAAACAACCGGAACCGGCAAGCTGACCTATAAAAGCAGCAACACCAAAATCCTCTCAGTAAACGCCAAAGGCAAAGTCACAGTAAAAGGCTACGGCCCTGCATACATCCAGATCAAAGCCGCAGGCGGCAACGGATACAAAGCCGCCGTCCGCAAGATAAAGCTGATTGCAGTGCCAAAGCAGGGAAAGATCACAAAAGCAGAGTGGCAAAAAAGCGGCGTGCGCATTCAGTGGAAGCCGGAAAAAACAGCGGATGGCTATGAGTATGCAATCGCTTACAATAAGAAATTTTCCAGCCAAAGCCGAAAAAAGACGAAAAAAACAGGGCTAATCCTGACAAAATACAAAACGGGTACAAAGAAGATGTATGTAAAAGTCAGAACCTATAAAAAAGTCGGAAAGAAAACCTATTACGGGAACTGGAGCAAGGTGCGTGCGCTGAAGCTGAAAAAAGCCCGGAAAACCGGAGAATCGTCTTATGCGATTGCAAATTAGCAATAGCGCCGTATCCGGCAGCCGGTTCAAAGGGATGGATATTTAAAATGTGATAGGAGCGATGGCCAAATAAAATGCTGGCCGCGTCTTTATAATGAAAAGATTTAAAAATTTTCTAAAAAGGAGAAAATCATCATGAAGAAAAAAATTGTTGCGCTATTATTGACATTTGCAATGTGCAGTATTCCGATGCCTCAAAGCGTTCAGGCAGGCGGGGATGCGGAAGATTATTATGAGGAAGCCGAATATGATCTGGACGAGGACGACGATGACGTGATAGAGGCAAATACATTGATCCCAGAGGACATTCGCGTATCGCCGGCCAAAAAGACACTTTGGAAAGGCGGGACATTTACGGTCAAAATTGTTGCCGCTGGCGGAAGCGAATTTGACGACCTATCGGAAGAGGAGTGGGATTATATTTGTGAGAGAAGCATAGAGAGCGTCGTATTTCAGTCAACAAAATCAAATGTTGCGTCCGTAAACCGGTCGGGCAGGGTGAAAGCGCGCAGGCGTGGCAGCGCCGTGATCAAAACGACTGTCAATCTTTCAAGCGGGGATTCCATTACATTTAAAACGAAAGTAACGGTAAAAAAATAGCCGGAAAGCAGATCGCGGCCTAGCAAAGGAAGATATGGAGGGGATATCATGAAAAAAAGAATTGTAGTAGTCCTATTGGCATTTGCAATGTGCAGCTTTAGCGTGCCTGCATCTGTGCAGGCGGGCGGAGACAGTGACGTTTTTTCTGAGGAAGGGGACATGGACGCAGACGACGATGAATACGGCGGCGATGCGTATGAGGATCCGGACACGGATTACGAAATAGACCCGGATCCGGACATTATGGAAGCAAATACGCTGATTGCGGAGGATCTGCGTGTGTCGCCGGCCAAAAAAACAGTCAAAAAAGGCGCAGCGTTCAATATCCAGATTGTCGCTGCCGGAGGAAGCGAGTTTGACGACCTATCGGAAGAGGAATGGTACGATATTTACGAAAGGAGCGTGGAGGGTGTCGTGTTCCGTTCAACGAAGTCAAATGTTGCGTCCGTAAGCAGGACCGGTAGGGTAAAAGCGCGCAAACGTGGCAGTGCAGTAATCAAGACGACGATTAATCTTACAAATGGTGATTCCATAACATTCAAAACAAAGGTGTATGTGAAGAAATAACCGGAAATTGGGAAATAGCGCTTAGGTTCGGATGAAAATGAAATTAGTTAAGGGGCTGTTTTGAAATAGACTTTTATGATTGACAGGTCAAAATGGAAAGTTGTTTCATAAATAGCTCCGAAAGGAAAATGGGGATACTTTCATGTCAGGATCAAAAAAATTTTTCTGTCTATTATCCATTGCAGCAGTTATTGCAGTCAGCGAAGTTTTGGCAGTGCATATGCCAGTGTCAGCAGCTACTTGCAGCGATGGAATCAAAACACGCACTATTACAGTTCAGACAAAGGCAAACTATGCGATACCAGGTTCTGAATCAATTACGCTGCGTCAGACAAAAGGGGTTTGCAAAAAAGAAAGCAGAAGCATTACAGGCAAAGTGAAAACAAAAACATCAAAACAATACGGCACTTGGAAAATTGTTGCAAAAGCGACGGATCAAAGCAGCATGGTTAAAAAAACACTTACTGGGAGCAGGGTAAAGCTCAAGCTAAAGCCGAATAAGACCTACGAGGTTACGGTATCGTGGGATTCCGGCGCAGCAGCATTCAAAACGCTTGATAAAGGAAATTATACGTCATATCCGACCTGGGAAGTCGAGAGTGTCTGGAAAGTAAGCGAATACTATTAATTACGTTACGTAAAAAGCTGGAAAGAGATTGCCATGAATAAGAATCGGGGCAGTTTTACCGGCGTTTTAAGCTGGCTGGGACACATCCGGCCAGCATTTTTTAGCTAGTACATCAGTCATTAAATATCTCATAGGTTCACGCCGGATATTATTTCAAGAGTGCATGGCAAAAATCGAAAGTGTACCGGGGATCACCTCGGATTTTTGCCATGTACGATCGGAAAAATAGACAAGTGAAATTATGAGATATTTAGTGACCGATGTACGAGGATATCTGATTCATTTAAAAGATAGCGGAAGATAGTCGAAAGGCTTCCTAAATTCATCGGCGACTTTCGCAGAAAGGCGGATTATAAAGATGAAAAAACAGAAAAATCAGAAGAAACGAACAGTCGTTCTGGCTGTGGCAGTGTTAATGGCGATTTCTATGCGATGCAATACAGTAGCGGCAGAAAGAGAGACACTGGCTGCCAGGAGTTTTACTATAGAAGCCTCTGGGAAAGACAAATTTATACCGGATAATGCCTTTGCGGTGGTGATGAGCGATGAATCTGAATATCCGTTTCTGTATGCTGATAATAAAAGCAGTACAAAGATTATAGTCGAAGTCCGCGATGGCAGTACTGGCGAAATATGTGAAAAGGCAGATGGGATTAAGGTTAAATTCAGCACAACACTTGGCAGAATGGATGCAGATACGGTTACTATGCGGAATGGCAAGGCAGTAAATATTTTTTATTCACAGCATTTATCGGGTACTCCTCAGGAGGCCTTTATTACTGCTGAAATCATTGCTTCTGACAAATTTCCTGAACTAAACGGTCATACGGGAATGATGTCTCTTTTATTAGCTCCCCCTGATATGGCATATGCGGAAGGAAATTTTTCTAACAGGAGAATCTCCCAAAAAATTACTTATAAATCCTCCGCAATTAGAAAAGGAAAGGTAACCTACGGTTCAATCTTTTCTTTGAACGCGAAAACATCCGGAGCGGGCAAGCTGACCTACAAAAGCAGCAACAGTAAAATATTGTCAGTAAACGCCAAAGGCAAAGTCACAGTAAAAGGTTACGGCCCCGCATACATTACGATCCGGGCGTCTAAGAGAGGCAGCTACATAGCCACCGTCCTCAGGTTCAAGCTGACCGCCGTGCCAAGGCGCGGGAAAGTCTTAATAGCAGAACAGAAAAATGGAGCCGTGCGTTTTCAATGGAAACCGGAAAAAACAGCGGACGGCTATGAGTACGCGTTTGCCTACAACAAGAAATTTTCCAGCCAGAGCCGAAAAAAGACTTCCAAAACAGGGCTGCTCTTAAAAAATTATAAAACCGGAACAAAAAGGATGTACTTTAAGGTACGGACATATAAAAAAGTGGGAAAGAAGACCTATTACGGGAGCTGGAGCAAGGTGCGCGCTTTGAAGCTGAAAAAAGCCCGGAAAACCGGAGCATCGTCTTATGTGATTACAAATTAAGGGCGTAAATAAAGATAATTTGGAGGATGAAAATGCGTTGTTTAAAGAAATGGGTTGGGATATTTGGTTTTTTATTTGCACTGGCGTATTTTTGCGGTGCGGCGTATGCCCAAACAGATTCTTTTCGGACGGTAGCTGTATATGACATGCAGCAGGGAAAAATAGTTGGGAATCTAAGTCTCCCGTGCGTAAATGGGAAAATATACATAGACCGAAATGGGAAGCGTATAGCCTTAGGTCTGGATGGGGAATTAAGATCTGCGATTTCAGATGGAAATAAAATATATTATACAATATGCAAAACTTATCTTGACCGTGCGTATTCAAAAGGGATGCTGTATCAGATCAACGCAGACGGCTCTGCCAAGAAGAAGCTTCTGACCGCCCGCATCGACAGCGCCGAACTTGTATTGGAGTTGGCAGGCTGCTATGGGGATAGGCTGTATTACGTGAAAGCGGAATATGAAGCGGAAATAGACTGCCCTTTTTATAGTTACAGCCTTAAAACAAAAAAGACAGAAAAAGTTGTGAAAAAAAACAGCGGGATTGTAAGGCAATATGGGAAGTATTTTGTCATGCACCCTGCGACTGGAAATATCTTTCCGCTTCCGTATACCGTTTATAACGCAAAAACAGGAAAGGCAAGCGTATTCACGAAAAAAGGGGCTATACATTATTATAAGAAAAACAGGATTTACTATGCCGAGTTCATAAAGGAAACTGGGCCATCGTACAGTTTTGCAATGAAAAGGATGGACATGGATGGAGAACATAAAAAAACGCTGGCAAAAATATCCAATGTGTCATGCATCACGGAGTTGACGGACAAATATGTGAAGTATTCCGGTACGGACTCCCGGGAGCATGTTAAGAGATTTTGACAGGAAACAAAGAGCTATATGCGCCTGGCTATAGGGATTGCCGGTCAATATTATATGGAAAGCGATACATACGTTTTAACGGGCGTGCGGTATTTCACTGTGAATGTGGATTGCGGCACGCCCGCTTTTTTGTGCCTGCCGGAAAGCATCCGGTACCTTACCGGCAGATTGAGGGAATGTAAAAAAATTGTTGTAATAAAGTACAAATAAATAGTATAATAAACTTTAATATAGGTTAACATCAAGCAGCCGTTCAGGCAAACAGGTCAGATGGAGGGGGATTTTTCATGAACAAACACAAGAAATCAGTGCAGGGGGTCGTTTCGGTGCTGCTGCTTTTAGCGGCAATTATGATTCTGTTCTGCTGGTATACGGTGCAAAACAGTGTGAGGATTGGGGAACGGAACAAAAATTATGCGATGGATTCCGCACGGCTGAAAGCACAACAGATTGACGATGAATTTGATAACGCAGGAAATCTGATCCGCACGTATGTTGATTTTTTGGAAGAAAATCTGAAAGAACCGACGGTCAGTGCCGGGATGCTGAAAAAACTGGAAGAAAAATCATTATTCGACGCGCTGGTTTTTACGGACAGCAGAGGGCTGAACCATTCTTCAAACGGACAGGTTTCCGATGCGTCTGACAAAGACTATTATTTGAACGGAATCGAGGGAAAAAGCGGTATTTCGGTTATTTTTGATTCGATGCTGTATGATGAGACAATGGTTTGTTTTTATGAGCCGGTTCATTATAAAAATGAGGTAATCGGTGTGCTGAGAGGGGCATATCTGGCGGAGGAATATTTGCGGAGCATGCTTGCGACCACTTATTTTGGCGAGGATGCGGATGTCTTTTTGTGTATGCCGGATGAGCTGGCGGTAGCAAGTTCAAACCGCAGAATATACGACGGAAATTTGGTGGATCTGCTGACGGAATCCGGTGTGATCGATGAAGCGACCGCAAAGGGGGTCAAGGATGTGTTTCAAAACGGTGGGGAACAGTCCTTTCTATGCAGCGCAAAGAGCAAAACGGATAATATTTGTGTGATGTATCTGCCGCATAATCAATTTGTGCTGGTGCAGGTATTTCCGCCGAAAGTTACACAGCGAATGATCCGGGATGAAAATATAGTAGGCTTTCGCTTTGAAACTATGATGATCGGGCTGTTTGTGGTTTATGTAATCGTACTGCTGTTTCGCGCGGGACATGAAAAGAAACTGCTGGAACATGAAAATAAAGAATTGGGCTATATTATCCGTGGCGTCCATACGTTGTTTTCACACCTCGTTATGGTTGATTTGGAGACGGATACCTATCAGTATCTGCTTGGTACAAAGCCGGGAGACAGTAATCTGGATGTGACGGGCAGCTATCAGGATTTGGCGGATTATATGTGCGCAATTATCCTTGAGGAGAATGACCGGAGTGAGTTTGCCGTACAGATTCAAAAAGATGTGCTGAAAAAAGAATTGGCCGTAGAAGATGAGCTGCGTTTCGAATCTCATGTAGTACGTGACGGCAAAAAAGAGTGGGAGCATTTAAGTTTCGTCTGCCTGGAAAGACAGGAGGGCAGGGTTGGAAAGGTTCTATTAATCCGCCAGAATATTACGGATGTCAAGGAAAAGGAACTGCGCATCCAGGCTGAAATGTCTCTTGCCGACCGCAAAGAACGCCAGTACCGGATCGCGATTACTTCCAATGCAATCTGTACATTTGATTTTAATCTGACAAAAGACCTTGTGGAAACAGACATTATCCGTGAGTTGAACGGACAGAAATATTCCCTGCTCAAAAGGGTCGGGCTGGCGGCGCCCTGCAAGGCTTCCGAATGGTTTGAACGGCAAAAACAGTTTATATTGGAAGAGTCGATGGAGGATTACTGCGCAGCCGTAAATGTGGAACAACTGCGAAAGCGTTTTGGGCAGGGGGAAGCGGAAGTAGTCGCCGAATTTTGGAGCCGTGATACAGACGGATCCAATATTTGTATCCGGCAGTCTTTTATTATGACCAAAGATTATGATACGGACGATATTATGGTCATGGTAGTCGGAAAAGAGATTTCGGACAGTGTCAGAAAACAGATGGAACAGACGCAGGCGCTGCAGGATGCGCTGATGCAGGCGCAGCATGCAAACAAGGCAAAGACCACGTTCCTGTCCAATATGTCACATGATATCCGTACGCCTATGAATGCGATTATCGGTTTCGCCACGATTGCGCTCAGCCATATTGACCATCAGGACCAGGTGCGCGACTGCCTGCAGAAAGTACTTTCTTCCAGCAATCACCTGCTCAGCCTGATTAATGATATTTTGGACATGAGCCGGATTGAGAGCGGCAAAGTACAAATTAAGGAGCAGGAATGCAATATTTCGGAACTGATGCATAATCTGGTAAATATTATTCAGCCGCAGGTGAAAGCAAAACAGTTGGAATTATTTATCGATACGTTTGAGGTGGCGAATGAGGATGTCATTGCGGATTCACTCAAGTTAAACCAGGTATTTATTAACTTGCTGAGCAATGCGGTAAAATATACGCCGGCCGGAGGGACGATTACGTTCCGGATTATGCAAAAAACGACGTACCATCACGGCTACGGGGATTATCTATTTATAATCAAGGATAACGGAATCGGGATGTCGCCGGAATTTGTAGAACATATTTTTGAACCGTTTGAGCGGGAATTAAGCGCGACCAGGTCCGGGATCCAGGGTACAGGGCTTGGTATGGCGATTACCAAAAATATTGTAGAAATGATGAACGGGACGATTCAGGTGGAAAGCGAGGTCGGCAAGGGCAGTGTATTTACGGTAGAGATTACGCTGAAACTCCAGGATACGGAAAAAAATGCGGAGCAGATCAAGGAACTGGACGGATTGCGCGTGCTTGTGGTGGATGATGATTTTTATGTCTGCGACAGCGTGAGCAAGATGCTCAAAACGATTGGGATGCGCGCTGAATGGACGACTTCGGGCAGGGAGGCGGCATACCGGGCGCAGGTTGCCTATGAGGAAGGGGATTCTTACCATACGTATATTATTGACTGGCAGATGCCGGAAACAAGCGGGATTGAAACAGCCAAAAAGATACGTAAGGTGGTTGGAAATGACGCCCCGATTATTATATTGACGGCCTACGATTGGTCGGATATCCAGGATGAGGCCAAGGAAGCGGGGATTACCGCGTTTTGCGCAAAACCGCTGTTTATGTCGGATCTGAAATCCGCGCTGCTTGCGGCAAACAGCCTGGTGGACAAGGACGAGCAGCAGGCTGTATGGACGCTGGCTGATTTTAGCGGGAAACGGGTGCTGCTTGTGGAAGATATAGAACTGAACCGCGAGATTGCGGAAGTTATATTGACGGAAGCCGGATTTACGGTGGAATGCGCGCCGGACGGCACAGATGCGGTGGCAATGGTAAAAGAATCCGAAGAAAACTATTATGATGTGATTTTGATGGATGTGCAGATGCCGATTATGAACGGCTATGAGGCGACCAGGACGATCCGCAGTCTGCAAAGAAAGGATGTCCGGGATCTTCCGATTATCGCGATGACGGCAAATGCACTCGAAGAAGATAAGGAAGCGGCATTGAAAAACGGGATGAACGCGCATCTGGCCAAGCCGATTGATGTGGAACTGTTTATCGAGGTACTTGGGAAGTATCTGAAATAGCCGTTTCGTGGAATGATCGGTAAGCGCTGGGCGTTTTTCCAAACTTTTTCTTAAAACAACGGTTAAAATGGGACAGGTTGTCAAATCCGATTTCCCCTGCAATCGCCAGGATCGTATCATCGCAGGATAGCAGCATCCGCGCGGCGGTCATCAGCCGGTAGTCGTTTACGTATTCGATAAAAGACATACCCATCGCGTTTTTAAAATATTTCATAAAATGGGATGGGCTGTAATCGCTGTATGAGGAAATTTCTTCTATGGTAATACGTTTTTGATAATTTTGTTCTACGTATTTTAAGATCTGTTTTAATTTTTCCAGCGGGCGGCGGCTTTTTGGTTCTGCGGCGCTGCCCTGCCAGTCCGAAAACAGCTCGTAAAAAAGCGAAAACAGGCAGCCTTTGATTGCGAGCTGGTAGGCGGGCGGGAATGTGCGGCAGATCTCGTCGGCACGGTCAAGGTGGCAGGCAATCCGCCTGTAAGCCGGATCCGCAGGTGTATAAATATTTTTGGCAGGGACGTATGTAAGCTGCAGCGGTTCGAAAAAATCCGACGTGCACAGGTCATTGTTTTTGGACATCAGCATCGCTAGATCAAATAAAATATTTTCATATTCCACCCGTTCATTTTCGAATTGGAAAATGCCATGAAGCTGTCCCGGCGCGATGAAAATTATATCGCCGGCCGTTACGTTTTCCGCGGCCAGATCAATGGATACGGTGCCGCGGCCTTTTTTTACATAGATAATTTCCATCTGGAGGTGCCAGTGCAGCGGGACGGACGGAAAGTCCTGCGGGATGCAGCACGGGTAGGTATTGTATGGAAAATCGGCGTCAAAATGTGTTTTCTTTTCCTGGTAGGTTTCATAGTTTTGTATGTACATTACAATCTGCCTCTATTTCAAATTTTATACAAACTCCATTCAAACGATAGTTTTACATGTAATGATAGGATTGTACCATATCAGCATAGGATACTGCAAGAATAACAGGAAGAAATTGGCTTATAATAATAGCATCTTAAACAGGTCATGGATTACATTAAAAATCTGGAGGTATTTGAAAATGACAGCAAATGAGTATGTAAAAAAACGGTTCGGGCGTTTTATGGATGAATGCACGAATGAAGAGATTTACACCGCGCTATTGGAATATGTCAAAGAGCGTGCCAAAGAAAAGGAATGCGCGCAGTCCGATCCAAAAGAAAAGAAGAAACTGTATTATATTTCGGCGGAGTTTCTGATCGGAAAACTATTGTCCAATAACCTGATTAACCTTGGGTTATATGATCAAGTGCGCGCAGAACTGGAAAAGTGCGGCAAATCTATCGCTGAAATCGAAGAAATCGAACCGGAACCGTCGCTGGGAAACGGAGGCCTTGGCAGGCTTGCGGCATGTTTTTTGGATTCTATTGCGACGCTTGGCTTAAACGGCGACGGCGTAGGGTTAAATTATCATTTTGGGCTGTTTCGCCAGGTGTTTGAACGCAACCTGCAAAAAGAAGAGCCGAATCCTTGGATGGAGGAACAGTCCTGGCTGACAAAAACGGACAAGACATACCGGATCCACTTCGGCGGGTTTGCGGTGCAGTCCAGAATGTATGATATCGATGTAGTCGGTTATGAAAACCGCACGACAAAGCTGCATTTATTTGATGTGGAATCAGTTGACGAATCTCTGGTTCAAAACGGGATTGACTTTGATAAGACGCAGTTTGAAAAAAACCTGACCTTATTCCTGTATCCGGACGACAGTGATGAAAGCGGGCGGCTGCTGCGTGTATACCAGCAGTATTTTATGGTTTCCAACGCGGCAAGGCTTATTTTGGACGAGTGTGTGGCAAAAGGTTCCAACCTCTATGATTTGGCAGACTATGCGGTGATCCAGATCAACGATACCCATCCGACCATGGTAATTCCGGAACTGATCCGCCTTTTGATGGAAAGGGGCCTGTCCATAGATGAAGCGATTACGGTTGTATCAAAGACCTGCGCATATACAAACCATACGATCCTTGCGGAAGCATTGGAAAAATGGCCGATGCATTTTATGCAGCAGGCAGTACCGCATCTGGTACCGATTATTTATGAACTGAATAACCGTGTGAATAAAAAATATCAGGATCCGTCGGTAGCTATTATTAATAAAGATAACTGCGTATGTATGGCGCATATTGATATCCATTACGGCATCAGCGTCAATGGTGTTGCGGCGCTGCATACGGATATTTTAAAAGATACGGAATTAAACAATTTCTATAAGCTTTATCCGGAGAAATTTAACAATAAGACAAACGGTATTACATTCCGCCGCTGGCTGTTATACTGCAACCCGCAGCTTGCTTCCTATATCGAAGAACTGATTGGGCCTGGCTTTAAGAAAAACGCGATGGAACTAGAAAAACTGACGGCATTTATCCATGATAACGCCGTATTGGACAAACTGCTCCATATCAAAGAAGAAAGGAAAATCATTCTGCGCGACTATTTAAAACATACGCAGAATATAGAGGTGGATGCAAATTCGGTATTTGATATCCAGGTAAAGCGTCTGCATGAATATAAACGGCAGCAGATGAATGCCCTGTATGTCATCCACAAATATTTTGAAATTAAGGCAGGGAAAAAACCGGTACGTCCGATCACGGTATTTTTCGGTGCAAAAGCGGCGCCGGCGTATACCATTGCAAAGGACATCATCCATTTGATTTTGTGCCTGTCAGAACTGATTAATAATGACCCGCAGGTAAGCCCGTATCTGAAAGTAGTTATGGTGGAAAATTACAATGTGACGCTCGCGGAGAAATTAATCCCTGCCTGCGATATATCCGAACAGATTTCCCTTGCTTCCAAAGAAGCGTCCGGGACAAGCAATATGAAATTTATGCTGAACGGGGCGGTTACCCTTGGAACCAAAGACGGTGCAAATGTGGAAATCGCAGACCTTGTGGGAGAAGATCATATTTTTACATTCGGCGAATCCAGCCAGACAGTGATTGCCCGTTATGCAAGGGGAGACTACAAATCCAGGACGTATTACGAACAGGACGAGGATATTAAAAAAGCGGTAGACTTTATTGTCAGCGACCAGGTCAAAGCAGTTGGATGCAGCGAGAATTTAGAGCGGCTTTACCATGAACTGCTGAACAAAGACTGGTTTATGACATTCCCGGATTTTAAAGATTATGCAGCCACCAAAGACCGGATGCTTGCTGCGTATGAAGACCGTAAGGTATGGGCGCAGATGATGCTTGTAAATATCAGCAAAGCCGGATTCTTCTCGGCAGACCGGACCATTGCGCAGTATAACGACGAAATCTGGAAACTGGGTAAATAAGCCGGATCAAAAATCATAACGTATGGTAGGGATCGATTGCTGGTTATCAGTCGTGCCTGTGGCCAGATCATAGGGAACTGCGGCAAAATAATCTGCACAGCCTTTGCATGGTTTGCGGATTATTTTGCGGTAGTTCCTTATTGTATTTGTATCCGTGCTGTATCTGCATGGTTTATTAAAAAAAGATTTGCGTTTTCGCATGAAAAACGTATATTTACTTTATTTCAAATTTCTGCTATGCTAACATAAAGTCCCAAAATAGAAAGACATGCAAAATCAAAACGGAGGAGGATTCGTGATGCGTGCAAGTGGAGTACTGCTTCCAATCAGCAGCCTTTCGTCCAAATATGGAATCGGATGCTTTTCTAAGGAAGCATATAAATTTGTGGATTTCCTGAAAAAAAACGGCCAAAGCTACTGGCAGATTCTGCCCCTTGGCCAGACCAGTTATGGGGATTCCCCTTACCAGTCATTTTCAACATTTGCCGGAAACCCTTATTTTATCAGTTTGGAGAGCCTGGTAAACAAGGGGTTGCTGAAAAAAAGGGAATGTGACGCCTGTGATTTCGGCAGTGATCCGGCGGATATCGATTACGGAAAACTGTATCGGGCGCGCTATAAAATTTTAAGAAAAGCGTTTTTGCGGTTTGATGTGAAAAAAGAGTCCGGCTACCAGGAATTTTGTAAAAAACAGGCCGCGTGGCTGGAAAATTATGCGCTGTTTATGGCATTAAAGGATCATTTTAATGGAAAAAGCTGGGTAGAATGGCCGGATGAGATCCGTCTGCGCAAGCCGGAAGCGCTGAAAAAATACGCGGAAAAACTGGAACATGAGGTTCATTTTTACGAGTTTTTACAGTATGAATTTTTCAGCGCATGGAGGGAACTAAAAGCTTACGCGAATGAGCAGGGGATTCAGATTATAGGCGATATCCCGATTTATGTCGCTTTAGACAGTGCGGATGCGTGGGCGGAACCCGAGCTGTTCCAGTTTGGCCAGGACCGCAAGCCGACTGCCGTGGCAGGCTGTCCGCCGGACGGTTTTTCCGCTACCGGGCAGTTATGGGGCAATCCGCTCTATGACTGGGATTATCATAAACAAACCCGTTATGCATGGTGGATCCGCAGGGTATCTGCCTGCTATGAGATGTATGATGTGGTACGCATTGACCATTTTCGCGGTTTCGACGAATACTACGCCATTCCTGCCGGAGATGAAACGGCAGAATTTGGGCAGTGGGAAAAAGGGCCGGGGATCGGGCTGTTTGATGCCTTAAAGGAAGCGCTGGGCGATTTGAATATTATTGTGGAGGATTTGGGCTATATTACGGATTCTGTGCGTGCGCTGGTGCATGCCGTTGGTTTTCCGAATATGAAAGTATTGGAATTTGCGTTTGACGTTCGGGATTCCAGCGGGCCAAGCGATTACCTGCCGTTTAACTATGACAAAAACTGCGTCGTTTATACCGGCACACATGACAATGAAACACTGCTTGGCTGGCTGAATACGATCCCGCAGGCCGCGTATGGAATGATCGAACGCTACCTCGGCCGCAAGATACCAGATAAAAACGATATGGTGGTAGAAATCATCCGCCTGGCGCAGGCGAGTACGGCAAACCTGTGTATCATACCAATGCAGGATTATCTGCAGTTGGATAATAAGTCCAGGATCAACGAGCCGTCCACGCTCGGCAAAAACTGGAGATGGCGCATGCTGCCAAACCAGTCGTTGACGCAGGCAGGCCTGTTGATGAAAAATATGGCCAAGACTTACGCGAGAATACTGGCTCCTGCCCCGGTTTCTAAAAATAAACCGGAAACGGATGACAGCCAAAATACAAAAACCGGCATGGAAAAGAATGAGCCGCCCAAAAAGGAACCGGAAAACAAGAAGACGGGAAGCAGGCAGATGGAATCTGGCAAAACAGAGGGAAAAGAAAGCCATTCCAAAATTTCATAAAACACTTGCATTACCCATTAGAATGTGATAAATTGGAAGTGTTGTGAAGAAAATGCGATGGTCCTCTGGTACGGATACGTATTAAGAACATCAAAATAATAGGAGGCACATATTTATGAATGCGACAGAAATCATGAGAAGCATTGAAGCGGGCCAGATGAAAGAAGCCGTACCGCAGTTTCATGTTGGCGATACCGTAAAGGTATATGGAAAAATTATCGAAGGAAACCGTGAAAGGATCCAGGTTTTTGAAGGGATTGTATTAAAGAGGCAAGGTTCCAGCAACCGTGAGACGTTTACCGTCCGCAAACTTTCCAATGGGATCGGCGTTGAAAAGACATGGCCGCTGCATTCTCCAAATGTAGAAAAAGTAGAAGTAATCCGCCGCGGAAAGGTAAGGCGCGCAAAGCTGAATTACTTGCGGGGACGTGTAGGCAAACGTGCAAAAGTAAAAGAACTGGTAAAATAATGCAGGGAAGCGTAGAAAGAGACAATTGTAAGATTGTCTCTTTTTTCAAAACTATAAGGAATTTGGTATGAGAAGACGGGTCAAAGGACTTAATTTTGGAAAAGAGCGGGAAAGCAAGGTGAATCTGCCGCTGTTTCAGGAAGTCATCATCTGGATTCTGGAGATTGCGTTGACGGTTGTGATAGCAGTTGTCTTTACGTATTTTTTCGGCGTCCGCTCCAGTATGGTTGGGCTTTCCATGTCCCCGCAGCTCGAAGACGGGGACGAGGTGCTGATCGACCAGTTTTCCTACAAGTTTATATCGCCAAAGGCCGGGGATGTGATTGCGTTTTTTCCAAACGGCAATACAAATACCCATTATTATATGAAACGAATTATCGGCGTGCCGGGGGACCGGGTGCAGATTACGGACGGCATGGTGCTGGTGAACGGGGAAGCGTATGAGGAACAGACAGAGGTAGCCCGCATGGAAGATGCCGGCAGCGCCGCGGATCAAATCACATTGGGCGAGGATGAGTATTTTGTTTTGGGCGATAACCGCAATAACAGCGAGGACAGCCGGTTTGCCAACATTGGCACGGTTAAGGATTCTTATATTATTGGAAAAGTATGGTTTGTGATAGCGCCGAAAGAAAAATTTGGATTTATGGATTAACCCCGGCTGGGAGGAAGCAAAAGAAGCAAGATACAAGAAAGGACGATGCATGATGCAGTATCAATGGTACCCGGGTCATATGACCAAGGCAAAAAGACAGATGCAGGAGGATATTAAGCTGGTAGATCTTGTGATCGAGCTGGTGGACGCGAGGATTCCTGTCAGCAGCCACAATCCGGACATTGATGAGCTGGGAAAAAACAAGGCAAGGCTGGTGCTGTTAAA
Organism: uncultured Eubacterium sp.; assembly: GCA_910586045.1. Taxonomy (GTDB): domain Bacteria; phylum Bacillota; class Clostridia; order Lachnospirales; family Lachnospiraceae; genus Eubacterium_J. The sequence goes on along the minus strand of CAJUIH010000019.1, from coordinate 8,355 downwards.
TAAGGCGGATCTGGCAGACGAAACGAGGAACCAGGCATGGTGCAGGTACTATAAAGAACAGGGCGTGTCTGCCGTAAGGCTGGATTCGAGAAACCGCGGGGGTATGAAAAGCATCCAGGGCGTAATACAGGAAGCATGCAGGGAGAAAATGGAGCGGAACCGCAGGCGCGGGATTTTAAACCGTCCGGTGCGCGCTATGGTGGCGGGTATCCCGAATGTGGGAAAATCAACGTTTATCAATTCGTTTGCCGGAAAGGCATGTACGAAGACCGGAAATAAGCCTGGGGTGACGAAAGGAAAACAATGGATCCATCTCAACAAAGAGGTGGAACTGTTGGATACGCCGGGAATTTTGTGGCCCAAATTTGAAGACCAGACAGTCGGCCTGCATTTGGCGTTTATCGGTTCTATGAAAGATGAACTGATCAATATGGATGAACTGGCGCTGGCGCTGATCGGGGAGCTTACGGAAAAATATCCGGGGCTTTTGGCAAAGCGTTTTGAACTGGAAGAATGTGAAGACAAGGTAAGGATACTGGAACAGCTTGCGCAGAACCGGGGATGTATCCGCAAAGGGGGCGGCCTGGATTATGCTAAGGCGGCAGGTATGCTGGTAGAAGAATTTCGAAGCGGGAAACTTGGAAGAATTACGATAGAGACACCATAAGGATGGAGAGATGATACATGAAGGCTTTTGTGAAGGATATTGCCAGCCTGTGCCTGTATCTGGCCATTATACTGGTGTGCACGTATGTTGTGGTCCATTATATACTGCAGCGTACGCAAGTCGACGGCAGTTCTATGCAGCCTACGCTGTATGACGGCGACCAGTTGATCGTAGACAAGCTTTCTTACCGTACGGGGGAACCGCAGCGGTTTGACGTTGTTGTATTTCCCTACCGGTATGAGCGGGATACGTATTATGTGAAACGGGTGATCGGCCTGCCGGGAGAAAAGGTGCGGATTGACGCGCATGGAACGATATTTATTAATGACGAGGCATTGGAAGAATCCTACGGAAATGAGGCGATCAGCCAGCCCGGGGATGCATTTACGCCGCGGGTATTGGGCGGGGATGAATATTTTGTGCTTGGGGATAACCGCAACGACAGTATTGACAGCAGAAATTCCTCGGTAGGGCTTGTACGCAGGTCGGAAATCCTCGGTAAGGCGTATCTGCGCATTTACCCGTTTTCTTCCATTGGAAAGGTCGAATAATCGGAAAGGAAAACAGGGTAGAAACAGATGAGAAAGGATCGGACAAACGACAGCAGGGAGTCGGTCGCACAGATCAGGGAAATGTATCAGGCAGCAGGGTTACCGTCGCTGCCTGATTTTATTTGCCAGTATGAAAAGGACCCGAGGGCAGGCGTAAAAAAGCTGGTCGCGCAGGCACAGAAAAAACTGGAAGCGTTGGAAAAAGAGCGGGCGCGGATCTATGCCATGGGCGAATACGAACGCAAATTTGCCGCGTATGCCTATATCTGCGGCGTAGACGAGGCAGGCAGGGGTCCGTTGGCAGGCCCGGTTGTAGCAGGCGCGGTGATCCTGCCGAAAGACTGCGGGATCTTATATATGAATGATTCCAAAAAACTGTCGGCGAAAAAAAGGGAGGAATTATACGAGGTAATTACAAAACAGGCGATCGCCTACGGGATCGGCATGGCCAGCGCGCAGCGGATTGACGAAATTAATATTTTACAGGCGACGTATGAGTCCATGCGGGAAGCTATAAATAATCTGGGCGTAATACCCGATATAATGTTAAACGATGCGGTTACGGTACCGGATGTGCCGGTGCGCCAGGTACCGATTATTAAAGGCGATGCCAAAAGCATATCCATCGCGGCTGCGAGCATTCTTGCAAAAGTAACAAGGGACCGTATGATGGAAGCGTATGACCGTACCTATCCGGCGTATGGGTTTGCTTCCCATAAAGGCTATGGGTCGCAAATGCATATCGAGGCAGTCAGGCGCTTTGGACCTTGCGAGATCCATCGGAAAACATTTCTTACACATTTTATAAATACTGACGAGCATAAAATATAAGAGTACAGTACATCGTTGGGGTATATCGTTTATCGATCGTGCGTATAGGACAGGAGGAGAGGTTATGCAGGTTTCAGATTATCTGGGGCAGTATGCGAATACACTTGCAAATGCGTCGGCATCAACAGCGGCGCCGTCCGGTACCGGTAATGTGGCGGCCGGCGGCAGTACGCAGAATCTGGTTTCTACGCTTACGGAGCTGGCGGAAGGCGCTGTGTTCGAGGGCAGTATTAATGCCATTGACGGTTCCAAAGTCATGCTGGGGCTGTCAAACGGACAGACAATTGCCGCGCGTTTGGACGGAAATATCAGCCTGATGCTGGGACAGTCCGTTTTTTTTCAGGTAAAATCCAACGACGGAAAAACGGTAGCGATCAAACCGTTTGCAGGCGGAGCGATGTTCAATCCAACGATTCAAAAAGCATTGAATGCGGCTGGCATGGAAATGACAAAAGATACGATCGATATGGTAAACCGTATGATGCAGGAGGGGATGCCGATTGATAAAAATTCGCTTGCGTCCATGCGCCAGGTTTTAATGCAGAATCCAAGAGTTCCAATGGAAACGGCAGTCTTAATGGCTAAGCTGGGGATCCCGGTCAACGACGAGATGGCGGCGCAGTTTCAAAATTATTTAAACGACCGTCATTCGATGCTGGGGCAGATGGAACAGGTGATGGACGGCCTGCCGTCCGTATTTGCAAAGTCATCCGCCGGTGCGTCAGAATTGCTGCAGTTAAACCAGCAGATTTTATCGATTTTAAATATTGGGGAACATACGCAGGGCCTAGGGCAGCAGGCAGGCCTGGACGAGGGCTCTTTGTTTGCCGGGCAGGGGGCAGACGCGGCGCAGGGGACAAACGGCCAGTCCGGCCAGGGGGCGGATGGTCTGCCCGTCCAGGGCAGCATAGGGCAGGGGGCAGACGGTATGCCGGGGCCGGCAGGCCAGGGAAGCATCGGTGCGCCGGGCCAGGAAGCGTTTGGTATTGCGGGCCGTCCAGGGCAGGAGGCGGACGGTGCTTTGGGCCAGTCCGGCCAGGGCGCGGATGCCGCATCGGGTGAGGCGGCAGAACATGCAGCGGCAGATCGCGCGTTCGGGCGTAATGCAGCCGTCCAGGAGAACGGGCCGCAGGCCGGGGCGCTTTTGGAGAATGAGCAGACGCGGGCGGCGGATCATCAGGCGCAGGAGCCGCGTACGTTAGACAGCCTGCTGCAAAAGCATCAAATAGCGGATCTGGAAGCACAGTTAAAAGAACTGTTTCCCGGGGCAGGAAAGCTGAATACCAAGCTTACGGCAAAGGAGTTTTTGGATGCCGTGGCAGGGGAACTAAACCGCCAGCCGCCAGCCAGCCAGGAGCCGCTTCGCAAACTGTTTTCCGCAAAAGGATATCAGGCGCTGTTAAAGGAAGTGATGCAGCAGGAGTGGACTTTAAAGCCGCAAGATTTAAAATCCGGGCATAAGGTGGCGGAGCTGTACGACCGTTTAAGCCGTCAGATGGGACAGATCGAGCAGCTTGCAAAACAGGCCGGCATGGATACGGGACGGCTTTCCCAGGCTGCGTCCCAGGTACGGGACAATATAGAATTTATGCACCAGATTAACCAGGCTTATACATACGTACAGATTCCGCTGAAGCTGGCAAATCAGAACGCGCACAGCGACCTGTATGTTTATACGAATAAAAGGAACCTGAAAAAAAAAGAAGGCGAGCTGTCCGCGTTTCTGCATCTGGAACTGGAGCATCTTGGCTCTACGGATGTATCTATAAAGATGCTGGATAACAATGTAACGACCAAATTTTATCTGTCAGACCACGCGGCTTATGAGCTGATAGAGGCGCATCTGCCGAAACTGCAGGAACGTCTTTCAAAACTGGGATACCACTGCAGCATCAGCATCGAAAACCGGGAGGAAAAGGTGGATTTTGTGGAAGATTTCCTTCAGAAGAACAGGCCGTCCCAGTCGGCATCGCGCGGGATGGTTCACCGGTATTCTTTTGATGTAAGGGCATAACAGGCGGACAAGGAGGAGACGGTGGTACGAAAAAAAAACGATAAGCCCAAAACAGCGGTCGCGCTTTCCTACGAACCGGGAGAACAGGCACCGAAAATCCTTGCAACCGGAAAAGGCGCGCTGGCGGAAAAAATCATCGATGCGGCAAAGCAGGCCGACGTCCCGACCTACAAGGATGATAAGCTTGCGGATACGCTTTCCAGGCTGGAAATCGGCGATATGATTCCGCCGGAGCTGTATCAGGTTGTGGCGGAGATCCTTGTATTTGTAAACGATATGGACAAAATGCGCCAAAAGCTGGGTGATTTTAAAAAATGACAGAATATAAGAAAAATAACCGCAGGACGGGGAGCGCCTATGAGCAAAAAGCGGCGGCATATTTGGAAAGCCTTGGCTACCAGGTATTGGAGAAAAATTTTTACTGCAGGGCAGGCGAAATTGACCTGATTGCAGCGGAGGGCGGTTTCCTTGTATTTATCGAGGTAAAATACCGAAACAACCTGGCCTGTGGCACGCCGCAGGAAGCGGTGGATCACAGAAAACAGCGCAGAATCTGCAGGGCGGCCGCTTTTTACTGTCTAAAGCACGGCATTGGTGAGACATTTCCCTGCCGTTTTGATGTGGCGGCGTTTACAGGAGGAAGCTGGACCATTATCCGAAATGCATTTGACTATCTACCTTAGGAACTGTCCCGAAATAACTTACCGATCGTTCATAGAAAAGACAAGAACGATGGTAAGTTATTTTGGGACAGTTCCTTAATATATCCGTAATTCAAATTTTAAGGATCTTATCATGAAAGGATTGCGAAATGGCAGGGAAAAAGGTATACTATTGGTAGGAAGTAAATGACATTGAGGAAAAGAATATGTTTATACATCAAAGAAAAGAAAAAAGTGTATCGCCTCTGAGTCAGGAAGAGTGGAATGTCCGGTATGATATTTTAAAACACACCTTATGGATCGTCGTAAAATGCCTGCTTAGCCTGGATGCGTTTTGGTTCGTGGTATTTGTAACGGGTACCGGTCCAAACCTGCAGATCTTTTTGCATATTATTGTGGCGCCGGCTGTGCTGACCTTTGCAGCAGTGCTGTTTGAAATCTGCTTTGAACGTTTTTATCTGCCGTTAGACGACTATATGGTTTTGCTGATTACAAATATAATGGTAATTTTGGTGCTTGTTTCAGACAAATGGACGCACAGCCTGCAAGTAGTCGGGGTGCTGCCCATGCTCTTTTGCCTGATTATCGGCACAAAACGGCTGCTGTATCTGCAGATCTTGCTGTCGGGGGGCATGATGGTGCTGCAGTTTTTTTCGGTGGAACATGTGCAGTTGGCATTTCCGGAAAGCCATAGGCTGTTAAGCTTGTCGGGAATCGTATTTGACGCGGTATTGGTGGCGCAGATTATTATGCAGATCCGCAAATACACGCAGATGCTGGATACGCAGACAACGATTGATTCGCTGACCAGGCTGTATAATCATGAAGCGTTTTATGAAGAACTGGATGCAAGGCTGGAGGATTACAGCCAAAATGAAAAGCCGTTAAGCATCCTGATTGCGGATATTGATAATTTTAAACAGGTAAACGATACGTACGGACATGCTTACGGGGATAAGGTACTAAAGGCACTGGCCGCGATATTTTCGGCGGAATCCAGTGAAACCTGTTTTGTGGCAAGGTACGGCGGGGAAGAATTTGCAATGATTATGGAACTGGATCAGCAGGATGCCATAAACAAGGCGCAGAAAATCCGCAAAAACTTTGAACAAAAGAAGATACCGACCGACAGCGGAATTGTAAACAGCTTTACCATCAGTATCGGCGTGGCCTTTTACCGGGAAAAATATAAAAATTCCAGCCAGTTTTTTGAAAAGGCGGACGCGGCGCTGTACCGGGCAAAGGCGGGCGGAAAAAACAAAGTCTGCCTGTGAGCGGCATCTCGTGCGGCAGGCACAGTGCCGCGGCAGAAAGGACAAGAAAAGGAAAGGAAGCAAACAGTGATTCGTATGGAATTACAGGATTTTCAAAAGACGGATACAAACAGGATATTGGAATTGGAAAGCGGGCGTTTCACAGGCGGTGTCCCGTTACTGAAATTTCCTTTGCTGGAGCAGACAGGGATCGTGGAGCATGGATTTACGACACGGGCCGGGGGCGTCAGCAAAGGTATTTTTTCAACCTTAAACCTCAGTTATACCAGGGGTGATGAAAAAGCCGCGGTAGATGAAAATTTTCGCCGTACGGCGGTGTCATTGCATGCGCAGGTTTCGGATTTTGTATTGTCGGATCAGACGCATACGGTCCATATACGCAAAGTAACCGGGCGGGACCGGGGCAAAGGGATCTGCAGGGACAGGGATTACCATGATATAGACGGGCTGATTACAGACGAACCGGGCATTGTGCTGTCCGCTTTTTTTGCCGATTGTGTCCCGTTATTTTTTGTGGACCCGGTACGCCGCGCGGCAGGGATCAGCCATTCGGGGTGGCGGGGGACGGCGGCGCGTATGGGCCTTGCGACCATAAAAGCGATGGAAGAGGCGTATGGCAGCAAACCAGAAGACCTGGTCTGTGCGATTGGGCCATCCATCTGCCAGTCTTGTTATGAAGTGGACGCGGATGTTGCGCGGCGGTTTATGGAAGAGTTTCCGGACGGCGGTACCGCGCTGTGTGCGCCGTCTTTATCTGTCCGCGGGAAATACCAGCTTAATTTGTGGAAAGCAAATGAGATCGTGCTCAAAGAGGCGGGGGTTTTGGAAAAGCATCTGGCAGTGACGAATATTTGTACCTGCTGTAATAAGGACCTGCTGTTTTCGCACCGGGCCAGCCATGGGAAACGGGGGAATATGGGAGCGTTTGTGAAATTAAAATAAAAGCCCGCACAGCAGACGGTTTTGCGGCGCGGGCCGTTTTATTTTTTTTTGTGTTTCGCGGATTCGTACTGCAGCAAATGGGAAGCAAGGTGTTTGCCTGCAAAGTACAGCCTGCGGTAATAAGTAAACGTAGAAATGACGACAAGGCCGATACTCGTTCCGGTCACAGACAATGCGCAGTCGATTAAATACGAGCGCATAGTCGGGATATCCTGCAGCAGAAAATTGATGGCCGCATGGTACATCAGGCCGCCGGGCAGAAGCGGGCTGACCGCGGGGTATAGGAATACGGTAGACGGGGTTTTAAACTCCATTGCCATAACCTCCGCATACAGGGCGGCAAACATAGCGGCCAGCAGGGTATAAACAATCCTTGCGTCAATCAGTTCTATTAAAATCAGGAAACAAAGACGCGTCAGCGCGCCGCCAAGCCCAGCCCAAAACAGCAGTTCCTTTTTGATGTGGAATACGATTCCAAATCCCGCGGAGGCTGTAAAGGAAGCAATAATCAGTTTTAAATTGTCTACCATGGTATTTTTCCTCCAAACATATAAATGCTTAAGATCAGGCCGAGTACAATTGCCAGGGATTCCAGCACTACTTTTAAAAATTCCAGGATCCCGTTCATTTCATTGCCGCAAAGGACATTTCGAACGGCATTTACCAGTTTCGTACCGGGAATCGCCATCATGGCATTCACGATCATAATAATAAAGGCGTTTTCTCCGATTCCAAATTTTATGTAAAACAAGGCGAGCGATCCGGCTACCCACATACTGACGGTATTGACTACAATGCTGTTGAGTCCGCGCCGGTCCAAATATTCCATTAGAAAATATAAAATCATCGTGTTGATATTCGCACACATCAGATCGGAAATCGTACCATTGTAGATGACAGTCAGGCTGGACATGGCAATAATATAGCCGGCGAGGATCGCAGCCAGCGAGTAATCCTTTACTGTCTCCGCATCGGCCAGCAGTTCAGCCAGTGTGTCCGGCGGGGGCGTCTGCGCGCATACCTGGCGGGAAAGCTGGTTAAACCGGTTCAGCTTTTCGAGATGGTTGCTGGAAGGCGGCACATTGATCTGTCTGGTTCCGGAAAAATTGTCCGGGGACTTGGCGCTGATAATAATAATGCTGCTTAAAGAAAAGATGCTCACATCGCATAAGTGGTAACTGCGGCAGACCCGGTACATGGTATCTTCCACGCGTTCGAGGTTTGCACCGACAGCCATCATCTTGCATCCCAAATTTACAGTGAAGTCAAGAATATATTCCAGATTGTTCATGGCCAGATTCCTCCATTTTTATACAGCGCTCCGTGACGTGATAGCCTGCATTGTTAGGAACTGTAAAGAAATAATCTATATATTCGGTGATTGAATACTGCACAATAAACCCGATAAACGGCG
>CAJUIH010000018.1:13263-39976 GCA_910586045.1 uncultured Eubacterium sp. | reverse complement strand
TTTTTAGCCCCTTAGCGCATGCTGCCCGCTTCCTTGTTTTTTGCGCCGCTGCCGTAGTTTAGCAGCATAAGCCCAATTCCTATTAAAAGAAGCCCGGCCCCGGCTAATAACAGGACATCGGATACGGTCGGGACGCGCCGATACAAGCCCGGTACTATTTTTTTAAACAAGGCCGGATATTCCGACAGCAGGACACTGCACGCATTGTTCATAAAATGCATCAGCATAGCCGGAAAAATACTGCCCGTCCGATAGACGACATAGCACAATGCGAATCCAAGCAGGCCCGTCGGTATAAACTTTACCAGACTCAGATGATAAGCGCCGAATATAGCTGCCGTAACTACCATAGCCGCAAACGGACGGGATTTTTCTTTCAGCGAATGAAATACCACACCCCGGAACAGCAGTTCTTCACAAACAGCAGGCGTCAGCGCGATCACCAGCAGATTGACCAAAGCACCGCCGTCCATGATGGCGGAAAAACTATCGGATACCCGCTGCGCGCCTTCTGGGAACAGCGCGATTAACCCAAAAGAAAGTACCATATTGAACAAAAAAAGCCCGACACTAAGAATCGCCGCCGCGAAAAACCCGGACAAGCGCGTCCCCTGCAGGCCATACGTCAGCCGCAGATCCTTTTTCGTATATAAGACTACGAGAAACGGAACCGCAAAAAGGAGCATTTGCGTACCGAACAACCCGCGGATCCCGTATTTGATCTGCATTATGCTGCCCGCGTACAGCACAACGACGAGCGTTAACGCAATGATAAACCACGCGTCGGATACGGTCGGAACCCCGCCTTTTTTCAGGTTGTTGCGGTTTTCAAAAATCTGGAAGCTGCTTTTACTGTCTCCAAACAGGATTGCTTCGCTGTCATAAATCTTGCTTAAAAATAAAATAGCGAGTACTGCGTAAGCAAGATTGCTCATAAGGACAAGCGCGACGACCCCCTGGTCCAATTGAAACAGCAGCAGGTTTTTAATCAGCAGGCATATATTTGCCACCGGAACAACCGCCATCGTCTGCGTCAGTTCGATATTTGGGATAAAACCGATATATCCGGTCAGCATTACGACAAGCATAAACGGCGTAATATAATTGTTGGCTTCTTTATAGCTCTTCGCAAAAGAAGTCACGCACATCGTAGCCGCGCTGATAAACAAGGAAAACGCAAATACCGCCAAAACGCTTACCACAATCGCCGGAAGAAACAGCCCCGCATCAAAGCTTACGGTTTCCATCTGCATTCCCATCACTTGATAAATATAAAATGCGATAAAACCCATGGACAGAATGTTTAACAGCGCCGATACCATGCCGATGACCGCTACCGTAATAAATTTTCCGACAATAAGCTGCCTGTTTGTAACCGGAAGCGTCAGCATTGTTTCAAGCGTGCCCCGTTCGCGTTCCCCGGCGGTTGTATCGATCGCAGGATACATCGTTCCCATCAGCAGGCTGATGATCAGCATAAACGGCAGAACCGAACCCATAATGCTTCCAAGCGACTGCTCGCTGCTTGCAGTATCTTTCTTTTCATAAGAAACCGGCTCCAAAATCCCGACAACATCCAATCCGGCCGCTTCCACGCGCTGTTTGGATATTTCTTTGCTTAAATCCTCCAATTGGTTCTCTACCAGATTCGCTGCATAAGAGGAATTTTCAGAAGAGGACAGATAATAAATCTGGTACTGCGTCTGATTCCCCGACGAAGCGCCGCTTATATAGACATCGACGGTACTGTTTTGCAGCTCCTGTTCATAATCGGCCATGTTTTGCGCGTCAACCAGCACAAATTCTTCATCCTTTTCTTTTTCCTTTTCTTTTTCCTTTTCTTTTTCCTGCGAACTGTTTTCCAGTTTTTTTCGCAGTACGCCGTTATCATCCGCAGCAACCGCGATCCGGTATGTCTGCTGTTCCATGCTGGATGTAACCATCGACATAACCTGCATTGCACCGATAAAAATCAATGGATATAAAATAACCGGAATCACCAGCATCATAATGACCGTTTTTTTATCCCGCAAAACATCCAGCATTTCTTTTTTCACAAGTGTCCGTATCATCTTAGTACTCATTTTGATCCCCCTCTCCAGCCGCGATCAATTCCCAGAAAATATCCCTTAGATTTTCTTTTCCCATCTCCTGCTTTAATTCATCGGGCCTGCCGTCTTTGATGATCTTTCCGTTATGCACCATAAGAATCCGGTCGCACAAATATTCGGCTTCTTCCATATAGTGGGTAGAGTACAGAATGGTTTTTCCACGGCTGCGTTCCTGTTTCATAAATTCTATAATGGACGCACTGCTGATGATGTCGAGTCCAAGCGTCGGTTCGTCAAATATGTAAATCTGCGGGTCATGGATCAGACACCTGGCGATGGAGGCGCGTTGCGTCTGCCCGGTTGACAATTTTTCAATCCGGTTGTCCACAAATTCTTCCATAGACAATACACGGATAATTTCCTCTAACCGCCGCTGCACCAGTTCATCTTCCAGCCCATACAGCGTACCAAGCATCTTTAACAGCTCTCTGGAGGATAACCTGCCGTATAGTTTCGTATTGTTTGACAAATACCCGATATGGCGTTTCATTTCAACTTCGTTTATAATTTCTTTTTCTCCGATACGGATCGAAACCCGCCCCACAGTCGGCTTCATCAGTTTAGAAAGCATCCGCAGCAGCGTCGTCTTGCCCGCCCCGTTCGGACCCAGGATCCCTGCGATTTCCCCTTCCTGTACGTGCAGAGAAATACCGTCTACCGCGTTAATTTCGACTTTCCGGTTTCTTTTTTCTGTCTTTGTAAATGTTTTTACAAGATCATATGCTTCAATCAAGGAATTTACCCCCCCCCATTTTTTTCACTGCCTTCCGGCTGCTCTTCTTCCCAAAATAATTCATCCAGCGTTTTTCCAAGCACTTTACAAATCGCAATGCAAAGACGGATCGTCGGATTATAATTGCCTTTTTCAATCGCGCTGATTGTCTGCCTGGATACGCCTGTCCGGTCAGCCAGCTCTTGCTGAGATAAATCCTTTGCGGCCCTTGCAGCCTTCAATTTTAAATTTTTCATTTCTTTTCATCAACCTGTGTCCTCTTTTCCTTATTTTCTTGTTTCAGTACGGATCTTTTCCATACGCCGATTGGCATTGCGCATTTTTAGGAAGCCGCGCTTTCGTCGCACGTTCCATGATCCCAGCACTTTTTCATAAGCATTACCCCAAGTATAATGATACAAGTGTTGTTTCCAGTATAGCTTTTTCTTGACAACTTGTCAAATATATTTTACAATAACACAAATATAATTGGCAATCCGTATAAATATGGGAACTTTCCTGCCTTACGAAAAATACTGCCTTACGAAAAAAACGTTCATCAGCCGCTTCTGTCACAGCCAACTGCCGGCGTATAGATACCAGTTCCGTGATTCCATTATAGGACTGCGTATGCAGCAACGCCAGTGTACCTTAAAACACATAAATAAAACGCCCCCGCTTTAAAAGCCGCTTAAAGTACTCGCTTGTTCTGATATGAAACTGCACCGCCGCCCGCTGTTTACAAACATCCGCTGCCTGAAAACACGGCTGCAGGTCCACGCTTAATTGTTTGATCTGATCCGCGGCCAATTGGTAGACTGGCTGCAGCGCGGGATCTGCATCGTAAGATGCCATGCCTGCCGCAAGGACACAGCCCAAATACCGCGCGTATCCCTGCGGAAGAATCGTTTCCGCAGGGATTATAAATTCTTTTGTCTGCGCATGCTTCGCTTTTTTGATTAAATACGCGACCATTGCGGGAGATACGATCAAAAAATCGTATCCGCCCGCTACCGTCACCCGATACTCCCTTATCAATTCTCTATCCCTCTAAGCCGTTCCACAAGGGACTCTTTAGAAAAACGCCGCAGGGATACGATAGTAATAACAAGCGGCACTATTGTCAGGATCCCTGCATAGGCAAGGGCATACCACACAGGAAACCGAAACGCCATATAATACGCACCCTTTTGGTAAAGGATGCTGCTTAGCGCATAGCCGCACAACGAACCGACCGTCATCGTCACGCCGACCGTAACGAAGACCAAAAGCAGGCTCTCCCCAAACAGCATCTTTCGAATCTGCCCTTTGTCCATACCAATGGAAGCCAATACCGCAAGCTCCTGTTTACGGGTAACCATATTTGTAATCAGAAGATTCATCATGCTCAATAAACTAAATGACATAATAAAAACGGCAAGCCCGCTTACCATTCCAAACACCTGGTTCGCGTTCTGCTCATACAGGTTCCTGCGTTCCGCGAGCGTTTCCAGGCTAAGCCCGGCCTGGTCCGCAAGCATACCGGCAAGCGCTTCTCCGACGGCTTCCTCTTTGTCCGCCTGGGTCGATACGATTAAATGGGCATTTAGGCAGTCATAAGAAAGCCAACGCTTGACGGCCTGATCCGGCATCACAAACCAGCCTTCCGCCTGCGGATAATCATACGTAAACGACGCATTGCAGACGGCAAGTACGGCCACTTCCTTTTCCGCCATCTGCCTGCCGTCGTAATACCGCAGTGTAACGAAGTCCCCCGGCGCAAATGTCCATCCGTAAACCTCCTTTGCGACGCTGTTGTTCGCCACAAGGATATAATCACCGCTCATAAGCTTCTCATAATCCGCGCTTCCTTCTTCTATATATTTGCCGATTTCCCTTATTTCCCCGTCCGATAGGAGGGTGATCTCGTCATTGTCAAATTCGCCGTTTTTATCGTAATAAAACTGAACGCCAAAGCTTTCTATTTCTTCCACATGTTTGACGCCGTCCAGCGCGGCAATCGTACGCACCATTTCCTGGTCAAGCGGCGTTTTTGCCTGCATGCCGCTCATCCCGTATGCATGCAGTTCCATCGCGGACTGCGCGAACGAAATATGAAATTCCGCATTTGTAAAATATCCCTGCCTTGCGTAATTGGATTTGTCAAAAGAAGATACATAGGCCGCGGCCGTCATAAAAAGAATCCCGCCAAAAGCCAAAGAGACAAACGTAATCACCGCTTTCTTGCGGTTTTTCGAAAAATTCCGGATGCCCAATCCAAACGGCGTCAGATTCCGGCATAATTTTTTGCGGGCATATGTTTTCCCATCATCCTGCGGCACATAACGCAGGGCTTCGATCGGAGAAACCGCAGCCGCAAGCTGCGCCGGCTTATATACGGATACCATTGTGATCCAATAGATCACGATCAATACAAGAACCGCAGTCCAAAGGGCATGCACCAAACGAAAACCGTCCGGCAAAATCCCATATCCCACGACGGAGCCAATGGCGATTCCGACCGGGCAGGCGCGCAAAAACAGGCTGCTTCCCTCACGGCGCACAAATCTTTTCATCTGTTTTTTCGTCATCCCGATCGTACGGAGCTGCCCAAACTGATGAATCCTGCCGACGACGGACAAATAAAATACGCCGTAAATCACAAAAACACAGGCCAGCAAAATCACTGCGCCGACCAGACTGTAAATCATCACCGACTGCATATCAACCGTAAGTGAATTTAAAAACGCCTTTGACGGTATGACATCTTTGCGGTCAATTCCCGCATCCGCGCCGATCCGGTACATTGCTTCCTTACACTCCTGCGCTGAGAAATCCGAGGCGTCCCGCAGTTTCGCGTACACCTCATAAGACCTGTCTTTTAACTGGCTGCCATGTTCGGCATAACGCTGGGAGAAAAACACCGAAAACTGTTTTGCCGCCTCGTTTCCTTTTAAAATCCCGGATACGGCAAACGTTTCCGTACTGCCGTCATAAAAAGCAAACGTGACTTTGCCGCCTAATATAGGTTCTTTCCCCATTTTTTTCAGCAATGCGCGCGGCAGCGCGATTTCATGTTCCGCCTGCGGCAGGCAGCCGCTTTCCAATTCCGCAATTTGAATTTCATCCGACAGCTCGTTTACATAATAAGGCATCACGTCAAAGCCATCCATTGCAGATAAAATTCCGGTTTTCACCCGGATCCAGGCAGACAGCCTGGCATCCTTTTGCAGGATTTCCATTTGCGGTACCGTCAAATCATAGTAGCCTACCTGGCGGCTTTTTGACAGGCCATTTTTTTCCTGCTGCTTTCGCCCCGCGGCAAACAGCAGAATAACCGTCAGCAAAGACGACGCCAGCACGATCGTAATCATAACGAAAATATTGCGCATACGGCTGGATGCAAGGCTTTGCTTTGCCATACGAAAAATCATATTTGCCGTTATTTTATTCCCTTTCATTTCAGCCACACCCCCTATGCGTATATTTTTCCATCTTCGATGCGTATTTTCACATCTGCTTGTTCTGCAATTTCGGGATTGTGTGTAATCATAAGTATCGTCTGGTGAAATTTCTGACTGGTCATTTTCAGCAGGCTGATTACCTGGTCACTGGTGTGGCTGTCCAGATTTCCGGTCGGTTCGTCCGCTAAAATAATAGCCGGTTTAGATACGAGCGCGCGGGCAATCGCCACTCTTTGCTGCTGGCCGCCGGATAACTGGCCCGGCGTGTTTTTTAGTTTTTTCTCCAGCGCGAGAAACCGTACGATTTCATCCAAAAACGGCTGCTCCTCTTTTTTTCCGTCCAGACGGACAGGCAGCACAATATTTTCATACACGGTAAGATAAGGAATCAGGTTGTAATTTTGAAAAATAAAACCGATCCGTTTACGGCGGAAAACCGTGCGCTGTTCCTCAGACAATTCTTCAAGGCTCTGATTTTCCACCCGGACACTGCCGTCCGTAGGGCTGTCCAATCCGCCCAGCATATGTAACAGCGTAGATTTCCCGCTGCCGGAAGTACCGACCAGGGCCACAAACTGCCCTTGTTCCACAGACAGGCTGACATCGTCGAGCGCCTTTACAAGGCTTTCGTCCCTGCCGTAATATTTTTTTACATGAGATGCGTGTAATACCGTCATAACAATTCCTCCTTTGGTTCTATGCATTTCCTGTCACCAGCATAGCCCATTCGGAAAAATATACAATCCCGGACGCAAATTCTAATATGCAAACCGCAAATTCTAATACGGCAATCATGGAATCGGTATTAATATTTTCAATGTAAACGTCCCGTTTTCACATTGCGCGGTCAACTGCCCGCCATACTTTTCCGCGGCTTTCCTCATATTAGAAAGGCCAAAGCCATGAAAAAAAGGATCCTGCTTTGTCGTTCGCCGCTTCCCAGCCTCGTTTTCCTTACCGCAGTTATTTTCAATCCGCACAAAAAGAAAGTTGCGTACCCTGCCTGCTTTTAACAAAATCACCCGCTCTCTCCCGGAAAGCTTTTCGCTTGCTTCCATCGCATTGTCCAGTCCGTTTCCAAAAATCGTACTGATATCGAGCGGTTGTACAAAATCGATCCCGCCAAGGTCTGCCGAAACAGAAAAAGCAATCTGTTTTTTCCTGGCGTAAGCCGCTTTTTCTTTTACTATAATATCCAAAATGTCATTGCCTGTATGTACATAATCTTCATACATCCTGACTTCTTTTTGTAATTTGTCAATCATTTTTGCCGTTTCCGCGGACTGCGTCTGCCGTTCCAGCACAAGGAGATGGTTTTTCATATCGTGATAGACGGCGCGTACCTGCTCTTCGGCATGTAACCGTTCGTAATAATAGTTTTGTTTCGATTCCAATTCTTTTGCATAATATGCGGTCTGTATCGACTCCGAAAGATAGGAGGCCAAATAGATACATCCAAAGCTGGAAAAGATGGACGAGGCGCAGATCGGATAAACAACCACCGGATCTTGCGGCATAAAATAAATAATCGTAAAAATGGCGGTTAACGGAGCGAGCATGAGAAGATCGACCACAAACCACATGTTCGCCGTTAAATGGGAAGTAACCTGCTGTAAATACCGCCGCAGAAGCCGCCATGCAGCCAGCCAGAATAAAAGCCGAAACAGCAAAGAAAGCGTATAAAACGCGGTACTGCAAATCAATTGCTGCCCGGACCAGCCCAGTGAAACTTCTATTGGCGCGCCGGTCGCTAAGAAAAAGCATCTGGACCCGATATCCTGCATCAAATAATTGATCGCGATAAACGCCGGATAAAAAATCAAAACCGCGGTGTTTTTTTCCGGCCAATGCCCGCAGTGGAACACTGCCACATAAGCGTACATGCCAAGCAGCGCCCCGAAAAGCCCGGCAAAATCATTGGAATAAATAACCGCGGAAAACAATAGATGGCCAAGAAGAACGGCCGCAATGCGCAGGATTTTATTTTGCCGCAAAGGCAAAAACGCATGCACCATCAGTACAAATACGATCGTATAAGCCCATTCCAGCACGGCAGAAAGCAGATGTAAAAACAAAATCATAGGAAATCCCCCCAGTAATCCGTCAGTTTTGCCATAAATTCTTTCCGCTTTGGCTGGCTGATCGGAATGGATTCCCCTGTTGTCAGAGAAAGTTCCAGGCCTTTTACCCCTTTTACATAAGACAGATTTACCAGAAAACTTTGGTGGCACCTTGCAAATTCCCGCTGCGCAAGGAGCATTGCGGACATTTCTTTCATACTTTTGTAAATTACCTGCTTTTGCCCCTCAAAGTGCAGCATCACATTGCGTTTCGCGGTTTCCGCATAACGCAGGTTTTTATACGGCACCTTAAATCTGCCGCTATCGTTGGAAAAGCTAAAATAAGGTTCGTCTTTTCCCTGGTAATTCGCAAAATAACGGTCCAGTTCCATTTTTAAAACACCGTATCTGACTGGCTTTACAAGATAGTTGACCGCGCGGTACTCATAGCCTTTCCATACATACTGTTTAAAAGAAGTCAAAAAAATAAGGCCTACGCTGCAATCCAGCCTGCGTATTTCTTCCGCGGTTTTCAATCCGTTCATCCGCTCCATTTTGATATCCATAAATATCAAGTCATATTCCGTATCATATCTGGCTAACAATTCACTGCCGTCATAATAGACAAAATAACAAAATTCCCTGCCTGTCTGCACAGCATACTGCTGCAAATGTCCTTTTAACTCCTCTACAAACATTGCTTCATCATCACAGATCGCTATTTTATACACACTTGAAATCCCCCTGCCGCTTTTCGTTTCAGCCTGCCGCCCCGCACAGTTTTGCAACCGCACCAGAAGCATCCGGCTGGAAATAAATATCTGTTCCATGATTGCTTTCATACATAAAATCCCGCAAAGGCTTGCTCTGATATTTGGAAAAATCGCCATAAACCGCAAACCGGACGCCATAATTGATAAATTTCTGCAAAATCTCTCCTGCCAGACAGGTACGAAGAACAAAAAAATCATCGCAGACCGCTTCCTTATTTACGGCAATATTGAAACAGCCCGTTTCATACGTTACCGTCATCATAAAATCCAGCGCAGAAGCAGCATCTGTAATTAAAAGTTCCCTGCTGTCCACCACCGCAGCCTGTGTATGATTTTGTTTGATCACTTCTATTTTCATAGTTTTGATTCCTCCTTATCCCAATAACATTTCGTTCTTTCCCTCGCACCGCTGATTTCTCCCGCTATTCCAACAGGCTGTCGATTAAATGGTCAACCATAAAATCAAACGTCTCCCTATGGCTGTATGGAAGAATCTCTTTGTTTTTCACATTCATCAGCAGCGCGTAAATAACGGACACTGCCAGATCCGCGTCTACTTTCCACAACAAATACGGCCGGTCCAAAAAGAGCCTGCGGCCCATCTGGCTCGACGCTTCCATTTTTTGCGCCTGCTTTTGCGATAACTTATTGCGCAAAACCAGATAATCGGCACTATCCGAATCATATAAAAAACGATTCTCCTCATAGGCACGGTAAATCAGCTTGAGCGCTTCGGCCGCACCATACTTATTTTGCCGCTGTTCCATCACCTGGCAGGCCGCATCGCAGATCTCGGCTTGTACCGAACACAATACTTCGCAAAAAAGCGCTTCTTTTGATTCAAAGAAAAGATAAAACGCCCCTTTTGAAATACCGGCCTGTTTACACAGCTCGTCTATCCCTGTTTTCTTATAGCCATACTGTGTCCAGCTTTGTTTACAGGCTTTTGTAAGGCTCTTTTTGATATTTTCTTTTTCCTGTTTCGTAAAACTTCTTGACATGCTCCATTCTCCTTACTATGACTCAAAATACCAATCGGGTCATATATAGAATAGCGTATTTTGCGGATGATGTCAAGTTTTCATTTAGAAATTGTCATGACCTGCTGGAACGGTTCAGATCAGGTGTTGTATTTTGGCTGCGGGGACGCCGGATGCGGGACGCAGGTCTGGCTGGTTTTTTCTAGCTCTACATCTCTTGCGCTACGTAGATATGCAAAACAGCAGATGGATGGCTGACAGGATTTCACGAATCCGTTTTATGTATTACGATTACGTATAGGATACCCGTTGGAAAGCTTGCAAAAATTAGGAACTGTCCCGAAATAACTTACCGATAGTCCGCAGGAAAAGGCAGGGAATATGGTAAGTTATTTTGGGACAGTTCCTTAGCCTGGAGAGACGGTGAGCAAAAATTTACCCTTTTCTGCGCGACAAAACGGCGGTATCGTACTGTTTTAGGTTTACCGCATGGGACAGCAAATCGCTCGGCGCCACAAACAGGGCTGGAAGCGGAAGATCGATTTCTGACTGCTCTACAATCCGCTCTAAAAGCTCCATAAACCGCTTTGCATAGCTTACGGTTCCATGCAGGTCTGTTTCGCCCAGCCGTTTTGTTTTTATGGGATCTGCCGGATCTGTACTGTCTGCGGCATCGCACAATGCATGTGCCATGGATTCTATATCCATATGGATTTTGAATGCCGGATCCTGGTGAAACAGCCGTTCGCTTTGCGGCAGATCATGGGCAAGGTCGGCAATGCTTATTCTTTCCAATACGGCGCTTTGCAGTAATGCGTCTTGTAACCGAATCTCATATTCCGCACCGCAGTCTAAATAGCACTGGTAGACAAGCTGCGAACATACCATAAAAGGCGCCTTACTTCCATAGTGGATGATCCTGTTTAATGCCCGGTCGAGTACGGCGCACGCCGCGTTTATCACCATGTCCGCCACGTTCTGCCACGGCCGGGTCGGGCGGATCCCCCTGTAAATTAATAACCCCGCAAAAAATACGAGATCCGGGAAATCATAGATTGTTTTCTCGCGAATGTATTGATCTGCCGCCGCGATTAAAGGCGTCGGGTCTTTTTCCGGCGACAGGCGCAGCAGATACGCTTTTTCTCCCCGCAGCGTTTCATAACAACCGTTTACCCGGATACCGCCGGATTTCATCTCGACCATGCGCCCGCCGGTATACCGCATCGCCGCATGGCTGACATTAGAATCGGTTAATTTGGCGATCGCTTTGCTAAGCCAGCTATCTCCCGCTTCAAAAATAATGACGTCTCCTGGTTTCATTGCTGCCATAGGCAAGCTCCTTTTCGATGATCTGCTTTCTTTTCTTAGTTTTTACCTATGCATAACGGACAGCAAATATGAACACTTTATTTTTTAGTTAATTTACGATTGGCAGGGACAGCTTTACGCAAAATCCCCCGTAACTGCTATGCCCGATCTTTACCGTCCCTCCATGCGCCGCCATAATCTGTTTTACAATCAGCAGGCCTAATCCATGGCGCTGTTTGGTTGTATTTTCATCGCATACCATATAATGCGGCGCGCGGTTTAATTGTTCGATTTGTTCGTCGTCCGCGCCTGATCCGTTATCTTCCACAACTATAACCGCATGGCTTTCTTCCGTTTCCACGCGGACAAAAATACTGCAGCCTTGTGCATTATGGTACATGCAGTTTTGAATTAAATTGCTTACGGCCCGCTTTACCAGGCCTTTGTCAATCTCTGCCGGACACACTGTAAGCGCTTCTTTTGTTTCCCAGATGACCGGGTATTTCGCATCGATATCCATATTTATAAAATCCACTGCTACCTGGCGCAGAAGCGCCACCAGGTTTTGGCGGATAAGATTGACCGGCTGCATATTGTATTCCAATTTGGATGCAAGGTTTAGGTCATTGATTAAATTCCGCATCCTCCTGCTTTGCGTTACGATAACCGCCGCTTTTTTGCGGCTGTCCTGCCCCAGACGCGGGTCCTGTTCCAACTGGCCCGCATATCCCATTACCATCGACAGCGGTGTGCGGATGTCATGCGATACCCCGGCGATCCAGTTTGCCCGCGCCGTTTCTTTTTTACGAAGCTGCCGGTTTTGTGTCTGTAAGATTTCCGAAGCCTTGTTGATGCTGGCTGCAAGTTCCGCAAACAGCCCCGTTTCCGGGATCCGGACCGTTTCTTTTGCAGGCAGGGACTGGATTGCGCCAACGATCGGTTTTACCGATTTTAACAGCTTTGTATTGACAAATAAATAAATCAGGAAAAGCAAGGCCAAATTGGATGCGCATGCGCACAGCAGAATGCCCGGCAAATTCGAAATCAGGCTGTAATCCCAGCTCGGCCACATATGCTTCCAAAAGCTGTCTTTTGGATAACCCAATACGGCCAAGCCGTTTTCCGCTTCCCCGGTAAAGGTCGGATAGCCATCGATATACCCGCGGGTTAATCCTGCGATATCCGAAAGCGAATATGACAAAGGAACCGCAGCCGGCAGATTTTTCGTATGCCACACCACTTTTTTTGTCTGCTCTTCTATCCATATTGCCCATACATGATCCCGTTCCAGTTCCAATGCAAGCTCTTTGGGCAGCCGGCAGCCTTCCTCAGACAATGCATCCGCGACTTGCGAAGCCGTCGTCCAGGGATGCCCGTTTGGCTTTTGGCTTCCTACATATAGCGCGAACAAAGCGAAATTAAACAGAAAAAGCAGCACAGAAGACAGCAGCAGCACGACGACAAAACGCCGGATCAGCTTTGGCAGGCTTTTTACCATGATTTTCCCTCCGCAATCAGCTTATATCCAAGCCCCCTGACCGTAAGTAAAGAAACCGGCTTCGACGGGTTAGCTTCGATTTTTTCCCGAATACGGCAGATATGCGCCATCAGGGAATTTTCATAGCCGAATGGATTATCGCCCCAGGCTGCTTCGCAAAGCGCATCAATTGTTACAATGCGTCCTTCGTTTCGGTAAAGCGCAGCCAGGATGCTGTGTTCTTTTGCGGTAAGCAAGGTACGTGTTCCGTTTTTTATCACCTCCGCACGCGCAAAGTCAATTTCACTGTCCGCCAGTTTTACCAGCGGGTTTTCGTCTTTATAGCTTCTGCGCAGAATCGCATTGACGCGAAACAGCAGTTCTTTCGGCAAAAAAGGCTTTACCATATAGTCGTCCGCCCCAAGTTCAAAGCCGCGGAATTTATCTTCCTCTTCCCCGCGGGCGGTTAGAAATAATACCGGATAGTCTAAGACGCGCCGAATCTGCTCCATCAGTTGAAATCCATCGCCGTCCGGCAGCATTACGTCGAGGATTGCAAATTCCGGGTGATACGATTTGGAAACGGCTGCCGCTTCCGCTGCTGTTTTGGCCGTCCGCATATTTTGAAATCCATCTTCCTTTAGAATAGACAAAACCAATTCTAAAAGTTCCTGTTCATCATCCACAAGCAGGATCCGTTTTTGTTTTATATAATCGGTACACATACGATCTCTCCTTTCTGCTTCCTATTATACCACAGAAATGTTGTTTTTTCTTTTTCAGGGGGAAATGTAAAGTAAATGTAAGGATACGGAAATGCTGGCGCAAGGTATATGATCTATAATAAAATCCGACACATCGTAAAACAAATCGCCGCAAACCTAAGGAAACCTAAGGAACTGTAAAGAAATAATCAGAAAGGGGTAAAACAGATGGATATGATACAAACCAAAAATTTAACCAAATCTTATGCCGGTTTTCACGCAATTTCCAATGTAAACCTGCACATTCCAAAAGGAACCGTTTATGGATTTCTCGGCCCGAACGGCGCCGGAAAGTCAACTACGATGAAACTATTTTTGGGGCTTACCAAGCCGACCGCGGGTTCTTTTACGATCGACGAGAAAACGTTTCCCAAAAACAGGGTAGAGATATTAAAAGAAATCGGTTCCATGATTGAAGCCCCCGCGTTTTATGGAAATCTAAGCGGGGAGGAAAATTTGGAAATCATTCGAAAAATCCTGGGCCTGCCAAAATCTTCCGTCACAGAAGCGCTGGAAACCGTCGGGCTGGCACCGTTTAAAAACCGGCTTGTCAAAAAATATTCGCTTGGTATGAAGCAGCGGCTGGGACTTGCGGGCGCACTGATTGGAAAACCGCCGATTTTGATTTTGGATGAACCGACAAACGGGCTGGACCCGGCCGGTATCCATGAAATCCGCTCGCTGATCCGCTCGCTGCCGGACAGATACGACTGTACGGTACTCGTATCGTCGCACCTGCTGTCTGAAATGGAGCGAATGGCCGATTATATCGGCATTTTAAACCGCGGGCACCTGCTGTTTGAAGGGACACTTGACGAACTGGAAGCAAACGCCCGTTTACAGGGCTATCCTGCCGACCGGCTGGAAGATACGTTTCTTGCGCTGATTGATGCGGACAACGAGAAAAGGGGTGTGGTAAAATGAATATTTTCCTTGAATGCAAAAAAATAAAACGCACAGGCTTTGTGCCTGCCTGTTTGGGCGGCGCTGTGCTGGCTGCGTCTATTCCGATCCTTACGATGGCTTTTCGTTTTCAAACATACCAGCCACAGGCGGGCAGCCCGCTTGAAATCCTGCTGCGCGCGAACTGGCAGATGATGGCGATGCTGCATGTGCTGTTTGTTGTCACAGGCGCCTGCCTGCTATACCAGACCGAATATACAGACCGTGCGATGGAAAAACTATACACCCTGCCCATCCGGGAAAGCGCCATTTTCTTTGACAAAGTGATCCTAG
The DNA here is from genome assembly GCA_910586045.1 of uncultured Eubacterium sp. GTDB lineage: Bacteria > Bacillota > Clostridia > Lachnospirales > Lachnospiraceae > Eubacterium_J. Next base: position 25,112 of record CAJUIH010000018.1, on the reverse strand, counting down.
CAGTGCTCGCAAGCCTTATTGTACTTGCGGCAGAAGCCGCATCCATTGCATTTTGTTCCTATTATTGGTTTTCGATTCGCAACGGGTTTTGGAATGCGTTAGGCAGACAGGCCGGATCCGCGCTGGTTCTGCTGCTGCCCTGCATCGTGTTGTCGCTTTTGATTGCACAGGCATGCAAAAATATGTGGGTGTCGCTTGGGATCTGCGTCGTCTGCGTTTTTACCGCCGTGATGATACCGACAAGCCACCCGGTTCTGTCCCTGTTTCCATTTGCGCTGCCGTTCCAGATATCTACTGGCGCCGACGGACTGCCAAGCCCGCATCATCTGGCCGCCGGCGGGGAACTGTTGCTGTTCGCTATCACCGAACTGGTATTTTTGAAAGTAAGGAGATCGTTATCATGAGAATTTTTACACTTGCCTGTTTAGAATTTAAAAAAATCAAACGCTCGCGCATCCTGCTGCTCCTGCTTGCCGCATCCGTTATTTTGTGGATCCCGTCAATCCTGCATGTCCATTTAAATTTTCAGATGCAGGCAGAGGGAATTTCACCGGAGCATAATTTTTTTATCCAGGGTTTTCTTGGCATGTCATGGTTTATGTTCCCGGCAAGCATGGTCGTCGCAACGGTCCTGCTCAACCAGACGGAACGGGCAAACCGCGGCATATTAAAAATGCTCGCCCTGCCTGTGCGTCCGGCAGCGTTTTGCCTGTCCAAATTCGCTGTGCTGCTTGTGCTGGCAGCGGCGCAAATAATCCTGATGACGGGCGCTTACTACAGCAGCGCCGTTATTTGCGGCATCACGCAGCATTACCGTTTTCTGTTACCGCCGCTTTTTGCCGCAAAACAAGCTGCTTTGCTTTTTCTATCCTCGATCCCGATGCTGGCATTTTTCTGGATGCTGTCCGTCTGCATCCAGACCCCGATTTTTTCCATTGGGCTGGGCCTTTCCTCCATTGTGCCGTCGGTATTGGTCATCAACACCACATGGTGGTTTGCCGATCCTGTCTGCTATCCATTTTTTATCATGACCGCAGCATACGGGAAACTTGCGGCCAATCTTACCACCGCGCAGGCCGAACTTTTTCCCTGGATCCCTGCCGCAATTTTGTTAACCATTTTATTTCTATTCGTTTCCTGCATCCGTTTCGGGCAGGCTGAAAGGAGATCTTTTTTATGAAAAACAAAATCCATACTGCGATCTGTACCATTCTGCTGTTTGTACCATGGACGATCTTTCCGCTGCGAACCAACCGCTGGGCACTGGAGTCGCCGGCCGCGGAAATCATCATTGCCTGTTACTGCATACTGATGATCGGCTGCGGCATCCTGACCGGATTTTTGTACTATAAGGCAAAAGCGAAAACGAACTGGATCCGGCTCTGCCTGCTGGTAAACGGCCTTTATGCAGCCGCAGGCGTGGTATTGTTAGGAATGCTGTTCCAAACACAGTTCATGTAAAGAAATTAAAACAAACTCTGCTGCTCATATTCCTGCACCCGCCCAAGCGCCGGCATTTTTTTACGGAATGCATATTCCATAAACCGGCCGTCAAAAACCCAGTCGTCCAGTTCCCCCTCGTCCAAAATCAACGGCATCCGCTCGTGAACCGGACATACAGACGCATTTGCCTGGGTCGTCAAGATGATAAAACAATCGGCATCCGCAAACCGGTTATAAAAGCCGGCCATATACACGACCGGACTCTCCTCCCGAAAAAATGCCACTTTATTCTTTTGTGCATCCCACTCATAAAAATGTTTTGCCGCAATCACACAGCGCCTATGCAGTACACTGGAACGAAACATCTTTCGTTCCAGTGCCGTTTCCGCCCTGGCATTGATGAGCCGCCCTTTTTTGTGATACTGCGCAAATCCCCAGCGCATATTTTCCAGTTCCCATGCTTTCCCATCGTCCCGGCGTACCAGGATCCCCGCCGTCTGCGACGGAAAAATATCTCCGGTACATATTTTTTGCATCCGCCTGTCTAAATCCCGCACCATTTTTTCCATCGCATGGACCGTCGTATCATCTACATGAAATCGTCCGCACAAAGCTTTTTCTCCTTTTTTTCATAATCAGGACAGCTTCAAAGCTTTTAATGTTTTTTTGCCGATGATCCCGTCTATCTCTAAATTATGATCTCTCTGAAACCGTTTCAGCGCCTTTTTTGTTTTCGCGCCCATGACACCATCCGCCGTTCCGCAGGAATAACCCAGTTTGTTCAATCTTGTTTGTACTTTTTTCACCGTAGTTTTACTGACCGTGCCGGCTTTTGACGCACGTACGGAAGCTGAGCTGGAACTGCCTAAACTGCCCGTGCCCGTTTGATAAGGGCATACGCCATTTTCGTGCAGATGTGGCGGATAGCCGCCGCAGTGATAATGATAACTCCCAAGTCCGCTTACATTTCGATTATCCCGGTGCCCGCCGCTGCTGTCTGTCCGTCCCGAATGTGCGCTCACAACTGTGAGAGGCGATTGGTTTGGCACACTCGCAGCAGGCGTGAAAGAAAGTATACCGGCAAGTGTAACAGCGAGTAAACGATGTGTTCGCCGCTTCATAATATAATTACCTCCTTAAATGATTATACCGGATTTATTATAACGGATGGGACTGTCTAAACATATTGGAAATTTCACTAAATTAAAAAAAATATTTTGTGCAATATGTTTACGGGCAGGACAAAGAATGCCAGGCAAAAATCAAACGACTGCATCATCCATCGTATAGCTTTCGAGCGAATGCTCTTTTACCTGGATACAAGCAAACCGGATCGCAGAGTCCTCGGCCGCGAAAAATTGTCTTTTTCCGGCAGGCGAGATCCGAACCCAATCACCCGCTGTAAGCGCTACTTCTTCTCCGTCAATCACGGCTTTCCCTTTTCCTTCCAAAACGACATAGATTTCTTCGTTGTTCTTATGGGAATGGATAAAAGGTACGCATGCTCCCGCCGCAAGGCTGTTAATGCTGACTTCGGCTCCTGTTAATGAAAGTTTGTCATGAAGTTCTGTCCTTGGTTCCTTTGTTACACTGACTTTGCTGAAATTTGCCATTTTTTTACCTCCGAATATTTGTTGTAACTTTTGTTGATACGACAATTCTATCATAGTCTCATTGTACTGTCAAGTGTTACAACAAATATTTCCGCCATAAATTGCGCAGGTTACCAGGGTAATTTAGGCCTCTATCAACTTTTCTGCGTCATCCATCAAATCCTGCAATGTGACCGCATTCATTTCTTTTTCCATTGCTTTTTGGATCTCTTCCAGTCTGGTATCCAAAAGCGCATGGATATTTTTCCCCACAGGGCAAAGTTTATTCGGGTTTTCATGAAAATGGAACAGGTTCCCTTCTTCCACGCATTCCACTGCATGATATATATCCAGCAACGTAACCGCCGTTAAAGGTTTTCCGGTTTCTGCCCCGCCGCTCCCCCTTTTCACATGAACCAGCCCTGCTTTTTTTAACTGCTGCAACAAACGTCTGATCACAACCGGATTGACGTTCACACTTGATGCAAGAAACTCACTAGTGATCTTATAATCATTTTTAAATGTCTCAATACATAAAAGCACATGAACCGCAATCGTAAATCTGCTTGATATCTGCATACCGCACCCCAACCTCTTTTATTTTTTGGAAACCGGAAAAGTTTTTTTGAACCGTTCCTTTTCGCTTTATTATACAGGATATTGCGCAAAAATGCATCCTCTAATTTGCGGCTGCCATTTTGGAGCCGGAGCCGCAAGCCAGACCTGCGTCCCGCAACCGGCGTCCCCGCAGCCAAAATGCAGCACCTGACCTGCACGGTTACATACTGTTTCAGAGTATTTGCGTAATTTAAAGGCATAAAAAAAATCAAGACAGCAAATCTTGATTTTCCGTAGGTATCCGGCTATAATAATCTATAAACCAGATATATATAATATTATAAATAATGGAGCATACGGGATTCGAACCCGTGGCCTTAACAATGCGAATGTTACGCGCTCCCAACTGCGCTAATGCCCCATGAACAAATTATAGCACATACAAATACATTTTTCAACACTTTTTTATATTTATTTTTATACAAAGGAGGCTTCCATGCGCACCACACAATTGTCGAATCTGAAAGAAATCCGCCCGCACGGTACGAAATCGTTTCCCTGCGCCATTTACCAGACCCGCTCCATCGGAAAAGGCACGCTTGTCAAACACCATTGGCATGACGAAGTGGAAATTATCTACTTTTTCGAAGGTGATTTCCGGCTGGAAATTAATATGGAACCGTTTTTCGTACGCTCGGAATGCATCTATTTTATTAATCCCGGCGAACTTCACAGTATCATTACGGAAAAGTCCAAAAGTCCTGGGGAAGACGCAGTCGTTTTTGCGCCGGGCATTTTAAGTTTTGATTCTTACGATGCTGCGCAAATGCAGCTCATACAGCCAATTCAAAATGGAAATATGCTGTTTCCGCGCTGTTTGCTGCCAAAACACCCCGCATTCGCCCCGATCCGCAGTGCGTTTATGGATATTATGCATTCTTTTGGGCGCCCGCTGCTAGAAGATGCTCCCTTAAAAGAAGGCGCCGTCACGGATGACCTGACCTGCCAGCTTTATATTAAATCTTCCCTGCTGCGTATTTTTGCGATACTGTCCAGCCACCACCTGTTTATTCCTACGCAGCGCAGTGACGACAAACGGGTAGAATCGGTGAAAACGGCCCTGACCTATATCAAGGATAACTATAAGGATAAAATATATATCCGTGACCTGGCAGGCCTGTTAAACATGAATGAACAATATTTCTGCCGTTTTTTTAAAAAAGCAATCGGCCGCCCGCCGATGGAATATATCAACGAATACCGGATCAAACAAGCGGTCCGCCTGCTGGAGGGTTCTGACCTGCCGGTTACTGAGGTCTGCCTGGAATCCGGCTACAATAATTTCGGACATTTCCTTCGGGAATTTCGAAAATATACAGATACGACACCGTTAAAATACCGAAGAAATTTATCCAAATAATCTGATCTTTTTTACAAAAAAGTCATAATAGTGTATTTTTTAATCAAATAAACGTAAGACAAACGACCTTTCTGCCCGTATAATAAATGTCAACATGATCCAACGGATTTCCTATCGGGAAAACGGACGGAAAACAAAAAAACAGGCAAAACACTGCACTTACGGGAGGAATATTATGACAAAGAAATGGTGGCACGACAAGGTGGCCTATCAGATTTACCCAAAAAGCTTTTACGATTCTAACGGAGACGGGATCGGCGATATTCCGGGCATTATCAGCAAACTGGACTATTTGCAGGATTTGGGCGTGGATATCATCTGGCTCTCCCCATGTTATCCATCCCCGCTGGCTGACGAGGGATACGATATCTCGGATTACTACAATATAGACCCTCGCTTCGGCACAATGGAAGATATGGAAAGGCTGCTTGCCGAAGCAAAAAAACGGAATATGTATATCCTGATGGACCTGGTTGTCAACCATTGCTCCGACGAACATGAATGGTTTCAGAAAGCATGCGCCGATCCGGACGGCAAATACGGAAATTTCTTTTATTTAAGAGATAAAAAAGAAGGCAGGCTGCCGACCAACTGGCGTTCCTATTTCGGCGGCCCGGTTTGGGAAGACCTGCCTGGCACTAATAAACAATACCTGCATGTATTCCATAAAAAACAGCCGGATTTGAACTGGGAAAATCCGGATCTTCGGGAAGAAGTCTATAAAAATATCAACTGGTGGCTGGATAAGGGGCTTGCCGGATTCCGTATTGACGCGATTATCAATATCAAAAAGGCGCTTCCGATGCACAGCTATGAGCCTGACCGCGCAGACGGGCTGTGCAGCATCAAGACCATGCTCAAAGAAGCCAACGGCATCGGGGAATTTTTAGGAGAAATGCGTGACCGCACATTCAAAAAATACGATGCTTTTTCGGTCGGCGAAGTATTTGATGAAAAACCGGAGGAAGTCCCTGATTTTATCGGCGACAACGGCTATTTTTCGAGTATGTTTGACTTTAACGAAACGATCTTTGGTTCCAGTGAAAAAGGCTGGTACGACGCCAAACCGATCACACCGGATGATTACAAAAAATGCTGCTTTCAAGCACAGGCAAAAGTCGGCGCTGTCGGTTTTTTGTCCAATATTATCGAAAACCATGACGAACCGCGCGGCGTCAGCCGCTATATCCCGGAAGGGGACTGCAGCCCGCAGAGCAAAAAAATGCTTGCCGCTCTGAATTTTATGCTGCGCGGCCTGCCGTTTATCTATCAGGGACAGGAACTCGGCATGGAAAATGTACCGTTTGCTTCGATTGCGGAAGTAGACGATATTTCCACACTGGATGAATATCAGGTAGCGCTGGACGCCGGGCTTAGTGAACAGGAAGCGCTCGCGGCTGTAGCCAAGTTCAGCCGGGACAACGCCCGCACGCCAATGCAGTGGTCAGATGCCGCAAACGCCGGTTTTACGACCGGAACACCTTGGCTGAAAGTGAATCCAAATTATACATCGATCAATGCTGCTGACCAGCAGAATGATCCGGATTCCGTAAGAAGCTTTTACAAAAAACTGATTGCCCTGCGTAAAAACCCGGAATATAAAGAAACGGTTGTCTACGGAGCTTTGGAGCCGGTATGGGAAGACCGCCACAACCTGATGGCTTATTACCGCAAAGGAGAAAAAACGCTTCTGGTCATCGGCAACTATCAAAAGGGCGGACAAGACATCGAACTGCCGCGCGCATACAAAAAAGTTTTGCTAAATAATGACGCGCAGCTTATCCAAGACGGCAATACGATTAAAATGCAGGGATATCAAGTCCTGATTTTAGAAATGTAATTAAAAACGATTTACAGAAAGGATCACAGCAGATATGAAAAAAACATGGTGGAAAGAAGCGGTGATTTATCAGATTTATCCGCGCAGCTTTATGGACAGCAACGGCGACGGGATCGGAGATTTAAAAGGGATTACAAGCAGGCTGGACTACCTGAAATATTTAGGGATTGATGTCATCTGGCTCTCCCCAATCTACCAGTCGCCAAACGACGACAACGGATACGACATCAGCGACTACCAGGCAATCATGGACGAATTTGGCACAATGGCGGATTTTGATGAAATGCTTGCCGAAGCCCACAAACGAAATATTAAAATCGTGATGGACCTCGTCGTAAACCACACTTCCGATGAGCATCAGTGGTTTATCGAAAGCCGTAAATCCAAAGACAATGCATACCGCGACTATTATATCTGGCGGGAAGGGAAGAATAAAGACGCTTCTACCCCTCCAAACAACTGGGGTTCCTGCTTCAGCGGGCCGGCATGGGAGTATGACGCGCAAACAAATATGTACTACCTGCACCTGTTTTCCAAAAAACAGCCGGATTTAAACTGGGACAACCCGAACGTACGCGCAGAAGTATTTGATATGATGACCTGGTGGTGTGAAAAAGGAATCGACGGGTTCCGTATGGATGTCATTAATATGATTTCCAAAACAAAAGACCTGCCGGACGGCGAGGTCAGCGGGCTGTATGGCGATTATGGCCCTTATGCCGTAAACGGCCCGAATATTCACAACTACCTGAAAGAAATGAACGAAAAAGTATTATCAAAATATGACATTATGACCGTAGGCGAAACGCCGGACGTAACAACGGAACTGGCGAAACAATACGCCGGCGAAGATACGCACGAACTCAACATGGTCTTCCAGTTTGAACATGTCAGCATGGGTCAGAAATACGGAAAGTGGACAGACGAAAAACCATCGCTTTTGGAACTGAAAAAAATCATGTCCCGCTGGCAGACAGACTTGTACGGTGTGGCCTGGAACAGCCTGTTTTGGGATAACCACGACCAGCCTAGAGCGGTGTCCCGTTTTGGCGATGACCGTGCGCAGTACCGGGATGCTTCCGCCAAGATGCTTGCCACCTGCCTGCATATGATGCAGGGAACCCCGTATATATACCAGGGTGAAGAACTCGGCATGACCAATTACCCGTTCGAAAGCCCGCAGGATTTCCGTGATATTGAAAGCATCAACGCCTACAAGGAATGGTGTACCGACGGCCGCGTATCCCACGCAGACTTCTGGCCGTGCATCACCTCCCGCAGCCGTGACAATGCCCGTACCCCGGTTCAATGGGACGATACCGCGCAAGCCGGCTTTACGACCGCAGCCCCTTGGATCGCCGTAAATCCGAATTATAAGGAAATCAATGCAAAAGCGGAAACCGCTGATGAACATTCCGTCTTTCATTATTATAAAAAACTGATCGCGCTTAGGAAAAAATATCCGGTCATTGTATATGGAAAATACGAACTGCTGTTAGAAGACAGCAAGGATCTGTTTGTATATATAAGAACGTTAAACGGCGATGGAGCGTCTGCGGAAAAGCTGCTGGTTGTCTGCAGCTTTACAGATCAGGAAACCGAATTTACGGTTCCGGACGCGTTCGACGGGGCAGTATGCCTGATTTCTAATACGGAGCATGCGTATGGCAAGGGCAAAGTACGGTTAAAACCGTATGAGGCGTTTGTACTGTATCAAAATTAAATCATATTTCCATTCATATAAAAAAGGCCCTGAAAACAGGGCCTTAATTTTCCGATTCTATTTCTTTTCCCACACGTAAACAGCCGAAGCCGCCGGGATCCGAAACATTCCGTCTTCCAGTTTATAATCTCCACCATTCTGGTACAGCACGTCTCCAAGCTGCCCGTCATAAGCAAACGACGCTTCTGTCCCAGACGGATTGACTACTACCAAAACAGACGCTTCCCCATTCGTGCGGCGATACGCCAGCGGATACGCATGATCCTCGCAGTACAAAAACGAAATCTGCGCCTCGCTTTGCAGCACCGGCGTGGACTGGCGGATCTGGATTAGTTTTTTCACCTCATGATATATGGAATCCGGGTCCGCAACGGCTTTTTCCGCCGTCGGGCGGTTTTCGTCCGGGTCAATTGGAATGTACAGTTCTTCCGCTTTTGCGTCTGAAAAACCGGCGTTGAGTTCCTCATTCCACTGCATTGGGGAACGGGAACCGGTCCGGTGGTAGCCGCCCTCTACGGAAACAATATCAGCCAGGTACCGCATGCCGATTTCATCACCGTAATAAATAAACGGCGCGCCCGGCAGTGACAGCAGAAACGCATATACAATTTTTACTTCCGCAGGGTCCAGCCATTTGGTCATACGCTCCATGTCATGGTTTCCGGTCGGTACGCAGATCATGCCTTTTCCGTTTGTCGGTTCGTAGCATTTTTTGTAATAATCAATAAACGCTTTTGCATCCCCTTTTCCGTCGCGTGAAAAATACGGGTCGTCCTTATGGAACATATCCGTAAAGTGGCTTGGGCCGAAATGCAGCATAAAATCCATATGGAATCCCGAACGCAGGCTGCGGTCCGGCTGGCCCCACTCGGAAATCATTGCCGCATGCGGAAACTCGGTTTCGATAAACTGCATAAAATCATGCCAAAGCGCGATGGTCCCTTCCTGCTGCGGGTCGTTTTTGACAAGCGAGCCTGCCATATCGACACGGAAGCCGTCGCAGCCCATTTTCAGCCAGAAACGCATAATATCTTTGATCGCTTCCCTTGTAGAAAGCGCGTCCGCGGAATCCATCGGCTGCTGCCAGGATGGATCGTTGATTTCATAGAAACCATAATTCAGGCTTGGCTGGTGGGAATAAAAATTAACGGCTACACACCCGTCCCGCTGGCTCATGCCGCGCAAAAAGCCCATCGTACCGCTGATTCCCTCAAAATCTTTCCATGCGTCGTCCGTCCAGACATACCGGCCGGAATACTCGTTGTGCTGCGGTTTTAAGGATTCCTGAAACCACGGATGCTCCCATGACGTGTGCCCCGGTACCAGGTCCAGCATCACATGCATGTCCCGTTTATGTACTTCGGCAAACAAACGCCTAAGGTCCGCGTTCGTCCCGTAACGGGGCGCCACTTTCTTATAATCCGACACATCGTATCCCGCATCCAGAAATGGCGACGCAAAACACGGATTTAACCAAACCGCATTGCAGCCAAGCTCTTTGATATAATCCAAATGCTCAATAATCCCCTGGATATCCCCAATTCCATCCGCGTTGGTATCCGCGAAAGACTGCGGATATATCTCATAAAACACCGCGCTTTTTAACCATTCAACCATAAAAATTTTCCTCCCTGCTGTTATAATTTTTACTGCCTGTATAAAAAAGCCCCGCAACAAATTGTCCGGGGCTTTTGCATTCTAATGACAGATTGCCTTTGTGCTTTCCTTATCAAAGAAATGTGCCTTGTTCATATTCGCGGCAATCTTATATGGACCCGGCTCTGGTTTTTTGCCGGATGCCGGAATCGCAACTGTCACACGTATCTCACCAACGTACATATATAAATTATACTCCGCGCCGAGCAATTCGCTAAACACCATTTCCGCATCAAGCGTATTATCCGGTGCGAGCTGTTCCGGCCTTAAAAAATCCTCCGGACGGAATCCGATGATCACTGTCTTTCCGACATAAGAAGAAAGCGCGTTCCATTTAAACTCCGGAATCGCCAGCTTATTCTTTCCGACGCAGGCATACAGTCTGCCATTATCTTTCTGGATCGCGGCATCCATAAAATTCATCTGCGGGCTTCCGATAAAACCGGCTACAAATAAGTTATCCGGTTCATTATACAGCGCTTTTGGCGTATCAAACTGCTGTACGATTCCGTCTTTCATAACCACGATCCGGTCGCCCATTGTCATCGCTTCTGTCTGGTCATGTGTTACGTACACAAACGTAATGTCCAGACGGTGGTGCAGCCGCGCGATTTCCGTACGCATGGAAGCACGCAGTTTTGCATCCAGGTTGGATAACGGCTCATCCAAAAGGAATACGGCAGGGTTGCGGACCATCGCGCGCCCTAATGCCACACGCTGCCTCTGCCCGCCGGAAAGCTCTTTCGGCTTACGGGTCAGCAGATGCTCCAAATCCAGGATTTTTGCCGCTTCATGCACGCGGCGGTCGATTTCTTTTTCATCTTCCTTGCGCAGCCTTAAACCAAACGCAATATTTCTATATACATTCATATGAGGATACAACGCGTAGTTCTGGAATACCATCGCGATATCCCGGTCCTTTGGCGGTACCTTATTTACGATACGGTCGCCGATATACAACTCTCCGGACGAAACTGTTTCCAATCCCGCAATCATACGAAGCGTTGTAGATTTTCCGCAGCCGGACGGACCTACCAGAATAATAAACTCCTTATCCTGAATCTCCAGGTTCAGATTCGGCACTACCGGCGATGTTGCTCCTTCATAAGTCTTTGTCACATTTTTAAAACTAATCGAAGCCATACTAATCTCCTCCACTTGTTAATTACACGTTACCATCCTGCCCGTGTCCGTTTGCAAACCGGACAGGCCTGATTACAGGCTCCCTGGTGCGGGCGCAGCAGGCTACTGTTTCAGCTCGCTGCGCTGCCCCATACTTTCCCCGGGCATACTCTGCCTATTCCAGTCCGGGTTGGAAAAGGTACTTTCCTGATAAAAAACCTCGGTCGTTCGATGCTCTTCATCCGTAAACACAGCCTCTTTGGGCGCTTCATGCTTTACCTCCATGGCCTGCGGGTCGATCAGCACGAATGCTTTGCGAAAGAAAAAACTATTCAGATAAGCAATGATCCCGAACCCTACAATCCCCCATAAAAATACCGCCGCGTTTGCTCCGTTCGGATTCATGAAAAACGATACATAAACTGCCCCTGCCACAAGCGCGATACTGCATACCGTCCATGGCAGCGCCGCAATGCTTAACAGCCACGCATTTTT
>CAJUIH010000018.1:11910-13163 GCA_910586045.1 uncultured Eubacterium sp. | reverse complement strand
ATACAATGCCGTAAGGGATGCTCCGATCGTTACCAATGGCAGGGAAAGCACGCAAAAGAGCACATTGCATATCACAATATTCGCCAGCTTTCTCAGTTCACTCATAAAAGGTCCGTTTACATCAAATACATTCATAACAACCGCCTTTCCCAAAAAGAGGATACCCTGTACCAGGCGCCGCAGGCATACGGCACCCGCATCAAATAACTATTTAATAGCGCCCTCAACCATTCCGTTCATAATCTGCTTCTGGGCAACCAGGAAAATAATCACCATAGGGATGATCGCAAGCAAGGCCGCTGTCAGGATCAGATCCCACTGTTTTACATAAGAGCCTACAAACGCCTGCACTGCAACCGGAAGCGTCTTGATCTTACCGTTCTGGCCAAGCATCAGCGACGGCAAAAGGTAATCGTTCCAAATCCACATACCGTTCAAAATCGTAACGGTCGTGATGACCGGCGTCAGAAGCGGGAAAATAATACGGAAAAACGTACCTTCCGGCGAACATCCGTCAATTGCAGCCGCCTCTTCCAATTCATACGGAATCCCTTTGATAAAACCGGTCAGAATAAATACGGTCATCGCCCCGCCGAATCCGCAGTATGCGAATACAATACCCGGTATCGACTGCAGCAGGGAAAGGCCTACAAAATTTCCTACATCACGAAATGTAGATACAAGCGGAAGCATAACTACCTGAAACGGAATAATCATGGATGCAATAAAGACCATGTAAATCACCGTAGACCATTTCGTCTTATTCCGGCAGATAACCCAGGCAGCCATACCGCCGAACAGTGCCAGCAGAATCAATGCAAAAATCGTAATAACAACGGAGGTACCAAACGCATACCAGAAGTTAAAGTTGGAGTTATTTACCACATGAGAAAAGTTCGCCGTTAACTGTGAAAAACTGATTCCTCCAAAGCCTACCGGATCGGATACGATGTTGTTCGCACTCTTAAAGGTATTCATCACAACCAGATAAAATGGAAACAGGGTATACAGCGCAATGACTACGCCGACTAACGTCAGGATAATTTTGCTGGATTTTTTCATCTCCATTACATTTCCACCTCCTTCTTGTTAGAGATCCGTACCTGAAGAATCGATACACAGGCAAGGATAATAAAGAACAAAACGGCTTTCGCCTGGCCAAGTGCATAGCTGTTTTTCGAAATCGCCGTATTATAAATGTTCAAAGCGAGCATCTGCGTACCATTGGTCAGATAACTTCCCATAAAGTCCGC
>CAJUIH010000018.1:10170-11810 GCA_910586045.1 uncultured Eubacterium sp. | reverse complement strand
ACCTGCACCAATACATTATTAAACACAAATTGCCAGATATAGCCCAAAACAATACCACCGATTAAGTTCGGAAGAAAATAAGCCGCCCGGAAAAAGTTAACCGCTTTTAATTTGGTGGTACAAAGGAGCGCCAAACAAAAGCCTACCAGATTGACCAGCACCATATTAAATACTACAAACAGGAATGTAAGCAGGACAGACCATACAAAAGCCGGATCCTTAAACATCGATGTATAATTGGTTAAGCCAACAAACTGCGTAAATTTAATACCATTCCAGTCTGTAAAAGAATAAAAGATACCTAAAAGCAGCGGGATAATAACCGTCACTGCAAATGTAAACAATAAAGGAAACAAAAAGATAAAATTAATAATACTGCGATGGTGTTCTACGGTCGGGATAAAATACAAACCTACCAACATAAGAACCGCCCCAAGTATTAACAAGGCTCCCCTGATCGAATTTTCACTGCCGGTAAAATCCAAAAACAGTGCAAAAACGATTCCGACTGCACCGACAGCCAGGAGTACAAGCGACAGCATTTTTTTGCTTGTTGCATTCTCAGACATTTTCCAGCTCCTCTCTGTTCATTCAAACGTAAAACAGGCTTTTGGCCTGACACATAAAACGGGCGGCGGGCTTATGTCCGCCGCCCTGCTGCTCACCACGATTCTGTTTCCAGGGAATGCGCTCCCCTCAGCGGTCACAGTAACCATTCTTCCAGAATCAGCAGTCATTTGTTTGTAACGGTTCAGACAAGCTGTCCAGTTACCTTAATTTGCATAGCAGGCCTGCGTTACCTGCTGAATCGTCTTTACAAAACCTTCCGTATCCAGATTGCCTGCTGCATAGTCTGCATATACCTGGCCAGTATAGTTCTGCGCAATTCCTTCTTTCTGGCTCAGCCAATGCCATGCCGATGTCTTGCCTGCTGACTGCCAGTCGGTAATCGTCTTTGCAAACGGATCGGATGCAACATATTTGCAGGATGCGAACGGGCTGATGAAGCCAGCTTCCTCTACCAGTACCTGCTGTGCCTTATCTTCTGAACACCACTGTAAGAACGCCTTTGCTTCTGCCGCGTTTCCGTCCTTAAATACAGACCACCAGGATGGGGAATTGGTAAGGATCGTATCCACACTTGCATCAAAAGCATACGGGATCATCCCTACTTCAAAGCTTCCTGCCGCTTCATAAGCATCCTTATCATCTGCCGTCATCGTCGCGCCAATCCAGGAACCCTGGGTAACGAACGCATACTTGCCTGATGCAAAATTAAGGATCTGCTGGTCATAAGTACCGGATACAAGGAGCGACGGATCCGAGTATTGATTAAAAAGCCCTACTAATTCCGCGAATTTAGTAAAACGCTCTTCATCTATCTTGCCGCCGTCATTAAGCATGTCAATGTAAGTGGTGTCATCGCGGTCCAGTCCGCCGTCCACATAGTTTGCAAATACATGGTTACCGGTAGACCAGTACAGGTTGGTAGCTTCCGCGCAATAACCGACTACCGCGTCCAGACCAAGATCCCCTTTCTTGGAATCCAGTGTTTTGAATGCTTCCTCGATCTTATCCTTATCCGTCAGCGTTGCAGGATCGATGCCGGCTTTTTCCAGAATATCCGCATTATAAGCCAG
>CAJUIH010000018.1:0-10070 GCA_910586045.1 uncultured Eubacterium sp. | reverse complement strand
GCATCCACCTCGATTTTGCCGTTTACCAGGCGGATTGTTTTGCCGGAACCGGAAGAAGAACCCTCGTTTGAAGAAGCGTCATCTCCGGAATCTGCCGCGTCGCCGGAGTCTCCAGAATCCCCTGCATTATCCTCTGTGCCGGAACCGGAATCCCCGCCGGAACCGGAATCCCCGGATCCACATGCTGTTAAGGTTAATACCATCGTTGCTGCCAATAATGTTGCGATTACCTTTCTTTTCATATTTTCCTCCTTATTTTTGTGCGGGACTGCACATTTTTTTTGCCCTGCGCGCTGTTCCGAATTTTATACGCCGAAGATACCCCCCCCCTATGTAAAATAGTCTAAAAAAGGCAGGATATCATATACAAAAATCGACCTTTTGCGCATAAGCTTTGTTGCTTTCTATCTTAACACTATTTTTATAAAATGGCAATACCTTTTGCACATAAGTTTTAAAAAATATCGTAAAAATTCGTGTTATTGTTAATATTTCACAAAATCCAGGTTTCATTTTTTACATCTCGGATAAAAAACAAAACATTTTTAGGTATTTTGACGGGGCGGTTCTTGGGATTCATTCCAGATACAAGATAAGGGACCACAGCACCAAGAAAAATACACCTAAATATAGCAGTTTGAAATTTTTATATCTACTATATCTCATGTATTTTGCTTTTTGCCGCAGCCCCTTTTTCAGCCGCAATAATCATCCGGTCCAATTTCCCGCACACTATCCCGCAGCACCAGTTCCACCGGCACTTTTACATCCCGCTCTTTAAATTCCGTACCCTGGATCATTTTCAGCATGTATTCTACCGCCAACTGCCCTTTCCTTGTAATATCCTGATGCACCGTCGTCAGTGCAGGCCGGATTACTCTTGCCAAAAGGATATCGTCAAATCCGGTAAACGATAAATCCCCCGGTATATTTACACCCCTGTCATTAAAGTAATTCATCAGTGTTACGGCATAATAATCCGAACAGCACATAAATACGGTATAGTCCCTGGACCTATCGTACAGTTCTTCCATACTGGATTCCCGCTCCAGCATGCCTGGCCGGATAATCAGCAGGTCTTCTTCCCTCGCCTGCAGCCCATAGTCTGCCAATGCTTTCTGATGTCCAATATAACGAACGTAATCTACCCCTTCCATATTATCCGCAAGGAACGCGATTTTTTGATGGCCCTGGTCGAGCAGGTAGCATGTCATCTCATAAGCCCCCCGTTCGTCTTCCAGCCCGATATTCATATAATTCATTACGTACCTTGGCGCGTAACTGTCAATCAGCACCATCGGTTTTTTATACCTGCTTTTGACCCTTATGAAATCATCATGCAGCATGCCGATTAAGATCAATCCGTCTGCATTCCAGGTCAGCACGTTTCGGATTAACTCCCCGATATCATTCGAAGAATAAATCATCATAAAATAACCGCGCGAACGGATTTCCGCCTCGATACTGCCGATTAGTTCGCTGAAAAAAGGGTCCGCAATGATATTTTGATATTTATCTTTTCTGCCCCGCAGCGCCAGGCCGATAATCCGCGAATTATTCTGCGTAAGGCTCCTGGCGCTGTTATTCGGAACATAGTCACACTCCGCAAGCAGCTTCTGCACCCGCTCCACTGTTTTTTGCGATACTTCGCTTGTTTTTCCATGGATCACATTGGATACGGTTGTGGTACTAATCCCAAGCATATCAGCCATGTTCTTAATTGTTATCATAAAACACCCCCGAAATAACATTTGCAGAAATTATACCATAAATCGACCGCGGGGGCAAGAAATCCCATATCGTTAACAATCCCTCGCTTTTCCTTTTGATATGCCTATTCCATTTTACAGCTTTGTAAAAATCTCCGTCTCATGCTTTAATTTTGTCGCAATCCCTTTATTTTCATCCATCTGCATATTGATATTGCTCATATCGGTGACAAGCACCTGCATATTCTCCGCCGTCCCGGTAACACCGTCCACGCCTTCGTGGATCGCTTGGCTGATCGTATGGATCGAACCTGCAATTTCCGCGACCGTTTCGCGCAGCGTATCCGTTTTTCCGGCAATTTCCTGCATCACCTCTTCCACATAAGAAGCATTCTGCTTGTACTCCTCGCCGACGCCTACAAAACTTTCAAATTCCGGCAGTATCGTTTCTTTCATATAGCCCACAAGGCTGCCCGCCTGTTCCGCCAAGTTATGCACCGCACCGATTACAACGGTATTGATCTGCCGGATATTGTTGGCAGATTCTTTTGTAACATCCGCAAGCTGGCCGATTTCCTGCGCTACAACCGCAAAACCTCTTCCTGCCTCCCCTGCGCGCGCTGCTTCTATCGATGCGTTCAAGGCCAATAGGTTTGTCTGGCTCGCTACTTTTAAAATATCGCTCGTCAGTGTATTGACCTGGTCCACGCTTTTGCTGTCCTCAATGGCCTGGTTTAGCACAAATAATATTTCGTTGACCTTGCTGCCTGTCGTTTCCATATTATCCCTGGCATTGGAAGCCATCCCGTCCGCATGGGATTTCATCTGTTTGGAATAGCCGTTGATCTCATTCGTACGTTCCGCAATGGCCGCCACCTCCGCACTGACGGAACCCGCGTTTTCGTTAATCGTCTGTGCATGGTCGGATATGGCTTCCATCGTTGCCGACAGCTCTTCGGTAAACGCGGACATCTCCGTTACGCTGTTATTCGATGTCTTGACATTGTCCAGCACTTCCGTTACAATGCCGTCCATTTTGTTGGAATTGTCCGTAATCGTACGCAGGATATTCTGCAGTTTTTCCAAAAAAACGTTGATTCCACGGCTGAGCGCACCGATTTCATCATTCGAAAGAATACTGACCCGTTTTGTCAGGTCGCCTTCTTTCTGGTCAATGGCTTCGATCATACAGGTCAGATCATGCTCCGCTTTTTTAATCGGGCGCACGACATGCCTGTTGGCACTGAATACCGCGTATACGATCGCAAGCACGCTGATTGTAATGGTGGCAATGTTAATCTGCAGGCTGAGCTGGTATACGCGCGCAAGCTGCGCCCTGGCATCCTGCGCCGCCTGCTGCGCATAGGATTCTATTTCAGCAATGCTTTCCAGCATCCGGTCTACACATGGCGTAATTTCCCCGTTCGCTACCTCATTCGCTTTCGCCTGATCCCTGTTTGCGCTAAACGCACAGATCCGGCGAATAGATACCACCAGTACCTCATACTGCTGCAGCAGGTCCTCGTAAGGCTTTTTAACCTCGCTGTCCAAATACGTCTGGTATTGGTCCAGCTTTTGCGCCAGTTCCATTTCGCCCGCCTTGATCGCATCCACAACCCGGATCATACTAGAGGAGTTGGACGCTGTCGCATGGGACAGGCCCAGATTATGTATTTCCTGAATGCTTTCCTTGATCGAGCTTAACTCCGTTAGGCACTGCATATCATGATCCGCAATTTCTGCCGCGTTCCGGTTGACCTTTTTTATATTGGACATGGCAACCAGATTCGACAGTACGGCGGCTATGCCGAGAATTAAAACCGGAAGTGTAATACGCAGCCGGATTCCTCCATGTCTTTTTTGCCTCATCATTACCCCCTCCTATTCCGTAATTCCGCTTACGAGCTGGTCCATCAGTTCCTGCAGCGGTATTCTGTTCGGATTGCCGTTTGCCATAGTTGTTCCAAAGGAAGTCATCGGCGACCAAAATTTTTGTCCGACCTGCTGAAGCACCGCATAATCGGCCTGTTCCATTACGGCAGCTATCGCGGGTACTCTTGCTACTTCGTCCGATGCCGCCGCATTTTTGTTTGCCGGGCCATGCTGCCCGCGTTCAAAGCGGAACTTTTGGCTTTCTTCACTTGTCAAAAAATCCGCCAGTTTTTCCGCCCAGTCCCGGTGCTTGGAATACGAATTGACGCCAAGCAGACGGTAGCCTTTAAAGGAAGCCATCTGCACCTGTCTGCCTGCGCAGGTGTAGGTCGGCAGCTTGCAGGCGCCGTATGACCCGCCGAACGCTTCCTTTAAGTCCGCCGCTTCCCAAACGCCGCTGACTACCGCAATGGCTTTGCCGTCTTTTGCCATAGCCGCGTACGCGGAATCCTCTACCGCCATAAAACCCGGATGCGCCGCGATCTCCAGCATCGCCTGCGCAATGTCCGTACCTTTCACATCCCCTTTTTTCGCATTCCAATTACAGTGATTTGTCAGCCCGTCTTCATTTAGTCCCATTTCCAGCCCGGTATTTCCAAAAAAGGTATATAAATACCACCCGCTCGTCCATGTCATAATAAATTTTTTACGGTTTTCGGCGCAGACTTCCAAAATCCGGTCCAGGGTTTTTACATCCTCTTCTTTCAAATACCGCTTATCATAATACAGAAAATACCCGTTATCCGCCGTCAGCGGATACGCATACATTTTCCCGTCGATCGACGCCGCTTCCGCCGCCCCCTCAAGGCTGCGTCCGGCGATTTCCTGGGAGTTTTGGATTTCCTCCAAAACACCGGACGATGCCATGGCTAAAAGCTGGTCATCCGGCATACAAAATACATCTGCCCCGTTTTCCACATCTTCCAGAAACGTATCCTTACAAATCGCAGCTCCTATCGTTTCACAAGTTACTGTAACATCGGCCTCATTCGCGTATTCCTGCTCAAACTTGCGCAGCAATTCTTCAAATACCGCGGACTCACTTTTATCGCACCAGAATTTCAAATTTACGCTTTTCCCCGTATCCTCTGTCTGCTTCGACACCGCAGATCCTGCCGCAAACGCATCCGGGTCCTGTCCGCTTTGGCCGGACGCTTCCTGTTTCTGCCCATTCCCGCAACCCACAAGAGCGGCCGATACGAGCATAGCCGCCAGCAACAGCCATGATACACTTCTTTTTCGCTTCATACAACTCCTCCTTTTTGGCATAAGTGACAATCCAAATTCATTTTCTGGTTTCTATTATTGCACTTTTTTACGAAAAAAGAAAGATGTAATCACAAAAAAACAGATAAAATAGACAATTCGTTGTGGCCGTTTAGGTTATGTGTTACATTGTGGTTCGCCGGACGCCGGATGAGGGACAGGGGTCTGGCTTGCGGCTCCGGCTCCAGAATGGCTAGAATCCCTTAGTATTCTGCCCGCTACCCTAAGGGGCGAAGCCAAGCGGCGCCTTTAGCCATTGGCGTCAGCCAAGGCGAACTAGGCGCAGCGTCCGGGCGGGCCGCTGCGTAAATCGCAGAATACTTAGGGATTCTTGCCATTCTGGAGGGCCGCCGGCAAGCCGGGCAAACCGCCCCTCCCCGCGTCCGGCGAGCCAAAAATTTTAGAATACCAGCCGTTCCTCGCTCAAGCTTTTCACATTGTATAAAAATAGGCTCTCTGTAATCTGATTTTCCCCAATATATTCCGCCAGATTCCCCCGAAAATACCTTAGATCAATCACATGGATGGATGCATATTCCGAAAGCAGAAACGGCACAAACGCATTGGCAAAGGAGTCTTTGAAAATCAAAAGATGCTTCCCGTTGTTTTGTTCCGTTTCGATGGTGATTTCCGGGTGGTTTCCGTTTAAAAAGACCTGATACTGGTCCTTTTGCGCAAGCCGTTCCCTGGCGTATAGCGTATCTGTCTGTATTTTTCCAAACTGATACCGTACCGAGCAGGCACCGGGATATGGAATCAGAAATAGTTCATCCGAAACAACGTCCCTGTTTAATACCCGGGAATACAAAGACCCTTTAAAATCCTTTGAGACACAGCAAAGTTCACCGGCCAAATCCCGTACTGGCAGCCCGCTTTGCCTCGCCCACTGTTTATAGCCCAAATATGCCCCGTACGTAGTCCAATGATGGTCTGTTCGGTAATAGATGTATTCGGCTTTATGCCCGGTTAAGATCTTGCGGATATCAATAAACTGAATACCGGGATCTGTGCGCTGGTTTCCTTTTAAACCGGTAATGATCTGTTCATATACCTGTTCCTGGTCAACCATCGGCGCATGCCGCGGCAGCTTGCCGTGCAAAACCATCCCTGCCACAGGGACAACCAAAACCGATACATCCTGGTCTTTATACGTCTGCGCAAACTTTCGAATCGCTTCGATATTCTGCGCCAGCCTGTGCCTGTCCAGTTCGCTTTCTGTCCACCGCTGCAGCAGGCAGCCGTCCTTTCCCAAATAAACGCCGTTGATATCGGTTCTTCCCGTCAGCCGCAGCAAATCTGTCTTGACCGATATCCATAGATCCCGCAGCGGAAACTGGTCATTCATATAAGTTTCGAAATCGTCCATAAATTCGCCGCTGCGCAAATTCTGCGCGGAAAACTCCGGTTTTCCCATCAGATACCGATTTTCGTTTTCCGAAAATGACCGGTCGCTTGTGAAAAAAACAGTCAGCAAAACGGCCCAAAGTACAAGCAAAAACAGCACGCCCGCCGCACGTTTTCCATTTTTATTCTGATTCATATCCTCTTCCATACACCCTTTCTGATCAGCCAAAAATACACAGGCAGATTATATTTCACACTGTTCTTTTTCGATCCCGCAGCCGATGCTTCATTCCGCGCAGGCGTTTCTAAAACCGGAAATACAAAAACGGATGATACGTATCCCCAACCAGAAAAACAATGCTGACAAAAAACATCCCCGCATACAAACAAAACGCTGCCCCATACCGCACCGCGGCAGGCTTGATCCGGCCCGGTATTTGCAGCAGCCTGCTGCCGCACCGCGTGCTGAAAATCAAGCAGGCTGCCAGCAGACATCCATAACTGCCAAGATGGTACCATGTCCCGCTGTCAAACAAACCCGCATGATGCAGCCCAAACATTGCCCCAAGATAACTGCCCAGTGAAGAAAGATCCTCAAACGCGAAGATCATCCAGCTAATGACAACGAACACCATCGTATACAAATGCAAGACCGCGGCGGGAACCGTCTGGATCTTTGGCAGCAAAAACTGCTTTTCCACTGCCAGCAGCAAACCGAAATACAGCCCCCATAATATAAAATTCCAGCCAGCGCCATGCCAAAAGCCCGTCAGCATCCATACAACCATGAGATTTCGAACCTGCCGAAGCTTCCCGTTCCTGCTGCCCCCAAGCGGGACATAGACGTATGCGCGAAACCAGTTTCCAAGCGAAATATGCCAGCGGCGCCAAAAATCCGTAATACTTTTTGCCGTATACGGATGTTGAAAGTTTTCCTGAAAATGAAATCCCATCATTTCTCCAAGCCCCAACGCCATATCGGAATACCCGGAAAAGTCAAAATAAATCTGAAAAGAAAACGCCAAAGCCCCAAGCCATGCCCCGGCGGCAGACAATGTTCGCGTATTTTGCGCACGGACCATTTCCCATAAAAGGCCCGCCTGATCCGCGAGCATTACTTTTTTAAAAAGCCCGGCAAGCAGGCGCCTGACCCCGTACAAAAATCCATCCCATGTTTCCCTGCGCGCACGAAGCTGGCCCGCAATCGTACGGTAACGCACGATCGGACCTGCCACAAGCTGCGGAAACATGGCAACATATGTTCCAAAAGTAATGATATTTCTCTGTGCCTTTGCATCCCCGCGGTAAACATCGATCGTATAGGACATTGTCTGAAACGTATAAAAAGAAATCCCAATCGGGAGCGCAAACGAGGGCAGCTCCATTTGGGTATGCAGGATGCCGTTTACCGTATCGACCAAAAAACTGCCGTATTTAAAAAATCCCAAAATCATTAGATTTCCGGCCACAGAAATGATCAGAAACAGTTTCCTGGCCCGCCTGCCGGCGCTTTTTTCGATACACAGGCCGTTCACATAATCAAAAACGGTAGAAAAAAGCATAATGCCCAGATAAACCGGCTCTCCCCACGCGTAAAATACCAGGCTTGCCAAAAATAACCATCCGTTTCGCAGTTTCACCGGGCAAAGATAATAAACGGTCAGTACAACCGGCAAAAAGAAACATAGAAATACGGTACTGCTAAATACCATGTCCGGTGCCTCCTAAAAATGGTTCGTCCGGTGTTTCATCCTTATCCTTGGTTCCAGCATTTTCCAGATCCACTCCGCAAAAAAACCTGCCGCTGTCCCAATCAAAATGCCCGCCAATACGTCACTCGGATAATGCACGCCGACATACAGGCGCGAAAAACTAATCAGCGCTGCCAGGACTACGGCAGGGATGCCCGCTTGTTTCGGCAGGCCGCGGTACAATACACAGGCCGACGCAAAAGAAATCCCCGCATGGCCGGACGGGAAAGAATAATCCACTTGTTTTTCTACAAGACGCGTCAGTCCGTCTACCGCCTCATACGGCCGTATGCGCGCCACAAGATTTTTCAACAAGATGTTATTTACGAGCAGGGAAATAAGCAGGGCCAGGGCGCTCATCATCCCGACTCTGCGTGTCTTTTTAAACGCCAGTAAAAAGACGGTAATCAAAACCCATAGGACCCCCGCGTTGCCAAGTGCGGTAATCAGCTTCATAACCGGTGTTAAAAGCGGCGTACGTACAGTATCCTGCAAAAACAGCAATATATTGCTGTCTATCTTCCATAAAAAATCCATTGCTTCCATCCTTTTTTCTTTTTTCCTTTTTCCTTTCAATCAACCAGCTTTGTGTTCTGGTAATATCCCAGCACCAGCCTTACGACCCGGCCATAGCTCTGCACCCCGTCTGCTACCCCGTTCATCGTAAGGTTTGTTTCCAAAAAAACGTCCGTAGCCCGGTTCACCGTTTCCGTTGAAACGACTGCTTTTTCTTCTACAAGTTCCCACTGTTTTTGCGTTAAAAACGCGTCGTCCGCAATCACCTGCCCTGTGGCCTGTGTAAGGCCCGCGCGCAGGTCTTTCGGCACACTCTTTCGCACCTGCCCCGCCAGATAGCTCAGCACGCTTAAATACCCGGAATACTGCAAAAACGGCTCCTCCGATTCGATACACGCCACAAACCCCAGGAAATTCGCTTCATCCTCCAGGATCATTCCTTTTACATGCGAATATTCATGGCAGACCGTCGCCGGGACATTGACCGGCTGCATGACCGTATTATAATTTGCTTCCATTGTAAATGGAAAATAGATGCCAAGCAAGTGCTGCTGGCTCATAAAAGCGGACGCCCGGATCGGCTTCGGGTCTGGATAGTAACCCGACAGGCATGGATACTTCTCCCCCTGCGCCTGCATCGCCTTTTTGCATGCCGCGTACAGTTGCGCGTCTGTCCCGCCATAAACCGCCTGTCCGGCCGCATCCCGCGCGACCTGTCCGGCCAGTACATTGGCCTTTGCCACGACCTTTTCATAAGCATCCACCAACTCCGGTACGCCATAGTCCGCCTTGGTGTCAAAATACTGTTCTTCTATCGTAGACGCATGGTACATCATATAGCAATTGAGCGTTTCTGTCCCATATAGGTAAACCAGAATCCAGCAGACCAGCCGCAAATCCCACTTGCGAGACAGGCGGATCCTGCTTGTCTTAGGATTGCTTTGCTGCCCGCCGCGCACCGCTTTCTCTCTGCGCTCCACAACCCACGTCCCTGCAAAAACCGGAAGTAAAAATACTTGGGCGGCAGCCAGCACAATGCCGGCCGCAATCAGCATTTCCCCAACGGAACCAGGAAACAGCCCGCAAAACCTGCCAAGCGTCCCCGTCCAGACCGGAAACACTTTCAGGCGGTACCAGTCTGTAAAGGACTGCACATTCCAGGATAAAACGTTCATACACGTAAAAAACAGCACCGCAAACAAGAGCATACGGTTATGTACGGAATGAAGCGGTGAATATTGTTTTCTTTTTTTCATCAGTACATCGATTCCTTTATCTTTCTATTCATCCAGACCTTTATTTCAGCTTTCTCTTTATTTTGGTATGTACCAGATGGAGATGGGAGATCGTTTCCCTACCTGATTCTACCATAGGATACGCAAAAAATCTATATGCCGCTGTATCCATTTCTGTAAAATTGTTCCACAAATGCAGCAGTTCAGATCACATTTTGGCTTGCCGGACGCTGGGAGAGACGGTTTGCCCGGCTTTCCGGCGGCCCTCCAGAATGGTAAGAATCCCTAAGCATTCTGCAATTTACGGATCGGCCTGC
>CAJUIH010000017.1 GCA_910586045.1 uncultured Eubacterium sp. | reverse complement strand
TTATCAGTTTTCTTTTTGTTTATCTGCTGCTTTTGTGTTTGGAAATGAAATGGAAAATTTCAGGCTCTGTGTGGGGGAAAAGTTTGTTTCTTGCCGTTTTTTTGGCAGAAATAGGGGTTCATTCTTATATGTTTTATAATGTAAGCGCGGAAAATATTATCGAGCAGTATATAGATGCTGGTAAGCTGGAACAGGAAGAAAAAAATATTGGGTTGGACGCGCTGCAGGATCTGGAAGACGATACGGTCTATCGGATCGATGCAGTGGAAATGAAAGAATCGGCACCTTATTTAAATCGTAATTATGGGCTGCGCAAAGACTGCAACGGCATATCGACTTATTGCAGTTATGCTTCTGCGGGATTGATCCGCACGATTGCAGATTTGGGTGTCAGCCAAAGATTTAACGATTTCGCCATTTCCTCTTATGACCAAAGAGCTGCATTAGATACCTTATCTTCTGTAAAATATGCTGCGGTCTCTAAAAAGCGGCAGGCATGCGTTCCTTATGGATTTAAAAAAATAGGGGAGCGGGGACCTTGTCTGATTTATAAAAATGAAAATACCCTGCCCATATTTTACACTTATGACTATATCATTCCGCAAAAAGAATACCGCGGCTTATCTGTGAATGAAAAAGAACAGGCAATGCTGCAGGGGGCTGTCATAGACAGTGATTTTTTGCCGGAACGTACGCTTTCTTTTCAGTCTTATGAAGCGATAAGCCATAATGAAGTGTTTGCGCAGATGAAAATGCAGTTAGGGGAAGCGTGCAGGATGGACAGCCACAGTGTAAGGGTTGACGGCGGACAAAAAACAGTGAAAATCAAGCTGCCTAAAAAGATTTCCGGCGAATTGTACATCAAGCTGGAAGGGGCGGAATATGAAGATGTATCTTTAAAAAATTATATATCCGGCAAAAATCTGTTGTCTGGTATCTGGGCGTATATCCGTGATGTCCGATCTGTATCTACGCACTTTGGCGTAGTATCCGCAAGGTTCAAAGAGGTGGGAAAGGTTTCTTATCTGTTTGGAAAAGGGCATCAGTACTATGGCGGAGCGAAAGATTCCCTGATTCATTTGGGGTATGTAGAGGATGGACAAGGGGAGATTACGATCCAGTTTCGGAAAAATGGAAATTTTTACCTGCCGGATATTTCGGTTGTAGTACAGCCCATGGAAGAGTTTGCTTCACAGGTTGACGCGCTGCGGGCAGATGTTTCCGGCATTGCGGTGGACGGGAATACAGTCCGCGCAAAGGTATGCGCGGATAAAAAGAAAATCTTATGTATCGCAGTCCCATACCTGGATGGGTGGAGCGCTTTGGTAGATGGAAAAAAACAGGAATTAAAAGTGTTAAACGGCAGGTATATGGGATTGGAATTGGAAAAGGGCAGGCATCAAATTAAGCTGCGGTATCATACGCCGGGACTTAAAATAGGAGCGGCGGTTTCCTGCGGTACGGTGATTATTTTGTGTATCCGAATACGAATGCGCAGAAAAGGGAGAAAGATATGAAAAAATTTTCAATTGTGATCCCGGTCTATAACAACGAAGAAAATATAGAAGATACCGTCCGTTTTATTGTAAACCATCTGGATCTTTTTTCGAATTACCTCGTAGAAGTAGTAATGGTCTGCGACGGTTCGAAAGATCGTTCCTATGATTTGATGAAAACCAGTCAGGAAAGGTATCCGGATCTTTTGCGGATTGCCTGCTTTACAAGAAATTTTGGACAGGGGGCCGCAGTAAGGTGCGGGATGGAAATGGCGACGGGGGATGTCGTTGGCGTCATTTCCTGTGATCTGCAGGATCCTTTGGAATTGTTTGTTCAAATGCTCGAACAATGGGAGGCGGGGTATCAACTGGTAATCGCTGCGCGTGCGGACAGGGAGGACAAATGGGCCAGTGCATTTTTTTCCAGTGTATTTCATAGGCTGGTCAAACGTCTGGTCAATGCGGATTATCCAGAAGGAGGATTTGATATGTATCTTTTGGACCGGGTAGCTGCAAAACAGTTTTGCGGCATCGATGCCCCAAATGGCTCCACGCAGATGCTTTTGCTGTGGATGGGATATCCGTGCTGCCAGATCCCCTACAAAAGGCGCAGAAGAAAAAAAGGAACGTCCGGATGGAGTTTTGTGAAGAAAGCCGATGCGGCAATCGGTTTGTTTGTTACCTATTCGGTAAAACCGATACGCTGGATGGAGTTTCTTGGCGTACTTTTCGGATGCATTGGGTTTTTGGGATTATTAGCCTGCTCGGTGTATGGGCTGATCAAAGGTGCCAGCCTGTTTGGCATCCTGATTTTTAGTATCTATTTTGCGTGCGGGATTTTGTTGTCCGCAGCCGGGATTGTCGGAGAATATGCGTGGAGGGATTTTGAACTTACAAAAAGGCGTCCCCGTTACATCATAAAAGAAATTCAGCAAAAACAAGGAGAAATAGAAGATGGTTTTAGGGATCTACGGGGCAGGGGCGACAGCGCAGGAGCTGTACGAGATGATACAGTCGATGGAAACAGAATGGAATCAGATCGTATTTATGGATGATACCCAGCCGGCAGGAACGTTTCTAGGGTGTAAAAGGGTTCCGTTTGTACAATTTGCGCGGGATTATTCTTATACCGATGCCAAAATTGTTATTGCGGTTGGTGAACCGTCGGTTCGTGCGAAAATGTACGCGTGTGTGAAAGAACACGGTTATCAGCTTGCTTCGATTATACATCCAACCTGTATCCTGTCAAAATCGGCAAAGGTAAGCGACGGATGCATCGTAAAAATGCATACGGTGATATCGTCCAATGCGTATCTTGCTGAAAATGTGTATGTACAGTCCTACGCAGTGATTGGACATGACGTCGTGATCGGTCAAAACAGCATGTTATCCGGCGGTTCGTTTATTGCGGGGCATTGTACGCTTGGAGAAAATAATTTTCTAGGCGTGCATAGCTGCATCCGGGAGGGTGTTGTCATCGGAGACCGCGTCATTGTGGCAATGATGGCTGCCGTGATGAAAGATATCGGAAACGACTGTACGGTAGGCGGAAATCCGGCCCGGGTGATAAAGCCGAATCAAATGCATTAAAGCTACCGGAATATAGAAAGCAATACGGCGTCCATCATTTCTTACTTAAATTTAGATGCTTCGCAGCGTCCGATTACTACCCTGCCGATGCATTATACGTATGGGCTTTCCATTATCAATACGCATCTGGCGGTCGGGGCGACGCTGCTTTTGACGGAAAAAAGCGTTTTAGAGCAAGGATTTTGGGATTTTTTTCAAAAACAGGGCGCCACTTCGTTTGGCGGCGTGCCGTATACATACGAAATGCTTGATAAGCTTGGCCTGGAACAAATGGATCTGCCTACCTTGCGTACGATGACCCAGGCGGGCGGCAAGCTTTCGTTAAAGCTGCACAAAAAATTTGCCGCTTACGCGGCTAAGCGGCAGAAAGAATTTGTCGTGATGTATGGGCAGACCGAAGCGACGGCGCGCATGGCGTATCTTCCGGCCGAAAAATGCATTGAAAAATCCGGCAGCATGGGGATTGCGGTTCCGGGCGGGCGGTTTGAACTGGTGGATACGGACGGCAGCGTGATCGAAGCGCCGGATACGGTTGGGGAACTGGTTTATTATGGGGAAAATGTGACGCTTGGATATGCCAGCCGCCAGTCGGACCTTTGCGAAGGGGATACGCGGGGCGGAAAGCTTTTGACAGGCGATCTGGCAAAACGGGACGCGGATGGATATTATTACATTGTGGGAAGAAAAAAACGCTTTTTAAAACTCTTTGGCAACCGGATCGGGCTGGATGCGTGTGAACAACTGGTGCGGGCGGCGTTTCCGGAAACGGATTGCGCCTGTGTGGGGGAAGACGACCGGATGCATGTATTTTTGACAGAAGAGGGCGCCGCGCGGCAGGTAAAACAATATCTGGCGAAACAGACGAAGCTGCATCCGTCCGCATTCTGCGTCCATACGGTTGCTCAGATTCCCAAACAGGATACGGGAAAGATTGATTACCGGGATCTGGAAGAAAAGGCGGGCTTATGAAAATAGGAAACGGGTCGGGGAATGCGGACGGTTTTGTATGGAATGCGGCCGCGGGCCTGGTGAACGCGGCGGAAGCGGTCGTTTTGCTTATGGTCGTGGGACGTACCAACGGACTTTCTGACGCGGGAATCCTTACGCTTGCCTTTGCGGCCGGAAATCTGCTGTCTGCGGTCGGCCGGTACGGGGTGCGCAACTACCAGGTGACGGATTTGGGCGGACGCTTTTGTTTTACGGCCTATTATTCCCATCGGATTCTTTCATCCGCGCTTATGGGGATTTGTACCGTCGTGTATACGGCGGCCTGTTTTTTGGGAAAAGGATACTCGCTGTATAAAACGGCGGCGGTTTTTCTTGTCTGCATGATTTATCTTGTAGAATCTATGGAAGACGTCTGCTGGGGGCTTTACCAAAGAAACGGACGTTTGGATTTGGGCGCGAAAATTTTTATTGCGCGCTGGATGCTGCACCTTTTTCTTACGTCGGCTGCGCTCGCGGCGACAAAGAACCTGGTCTTTTCCTTATTTGTGGGCCTGGCGGGCGGGGCCGTTTATTCGTATTGCGTAAATAAACGGTATGTGCCCGTTTTTGCCGGCAGGCCGGACTTTCGGCCAAGCCTGGCCATTCCGGTTTTTCGTACTTGTTTTCCGCTGTTTTTGTCCGCTTTTTTGACTACTTATGTGGCAAATGCCCCTAAATATGCGATAGACCGTTATTTGCCGGAGTCTGTACAGGCTTGTTACGGGTATGTAGCGATGCCGGTTTTTGTTGTTTCGCTGTTCAACAGCTTTTTTTACCAGCCGGTCCTGCTGAAACTGACGGAAGACTGGAAGCAGGGGCGCATAGAACGGTTCTGTCGCCGGATGTTTGTGCAATTGCTTCTGATTGTGCTTTTGACAGCCGTTTGCCTGGCAGGCGGGGCAGTCCTTGGTGTTCCAGTATTGTCTTTTTTGTACCATACGGATCTTTCATCCTACCGGACGGAGCTTTTGATTCTGCTTTGCGGCGGGGGGTTTTTAGCGGCGGCGGGGTTTTTGGGAGTGATTTTGACGATTATGCGTATGCAAAGGAAAATTATGTATGGTTACGCGGGAACGGCAGCGGCGGCATGTCTGGCCAGCGGATACGCGGTACGGGAATATGGGGTGCGGGGCGCTGCGTGTTTGTATGCGGTGTGTATGGCATGTCTGGCATGTTATTTTGCGCTGTGTGTGAAAAGGTGTTACATTTTGGCTGCGGGGACGCCGGATGAGGGACGCAGGTCTGGCTTGCGGTTCCGGCTCCAGAATGGTAAGAATCCCTAAGTATTCTGCACTTACGGGACGGATGCCGTGGAGATTGATTTGTTCCTAATGAGCGTGGCGAAATGTTACGCATATTAAATTGAGTGATCATACTAAACACTATGAGATGTAAGAATGGCATAATGCCAGTACGAACACCAAAAAATCACTTGCTTTAAACCCAAGATATGATATATTATAGGCACAAAAAAAGCAACCGCCCACAAGGGGTTGACCTATGATTGGAATAGCAATGCCACCCATCACTCGCCAAAGTATCAGGGTGGCTTTTGCTATGTATGGTTACTTACAAAACGTAAACACGAATGTAAGCAATGTTAAAATGAATATGCCGAAAGTCAGCAACTCCATAAGAAAAATATAAATCTTGTGTTTCTTATGTTTTCTCTTTTTCACAGCATCACCCCCATTCTTTTTAGAATGAGGTCAACGCACCCTGTAACACGATTGCTCTTTTGCGCTTATAACATATCTTTTAACACTTCACAACAATATCTTTTATGTTTCATTATTATATCATAATTTATCATTATAGTACTTTTGCTGCCATTCTTATTACATAAAACTGTCAATATAACATCATTATCCAAACACAAATTTAAATCATCAAAAAAGATATAATGATCATCATTCTGACTTTTGCATATACAAAAGAAAGGAGATGCGCGATTATGCAAACCCGCCGTCTGGCCGATAAAACTTGTAAGAAATCTGTAAGGTTTCCCCCTGCACTTTTGTAAGGATTTTTCGATAGCATAAAGGCAGGCCGAAAAGGAGAAAGCATACAATGAACAACGGACAGATACTTGTAGTGGATGATGATAGGGAAATCGTACGGGCGATCGCCATGCTGCTGGAGCGGGAGGGCTACCGGGTATTAAAAGCGTATGACGGGATGCAGGCGCTCTCGCTGCTCGCGGAGCATCCGGTCCAGCTTGTGCTGCTGGACGTGATGATGCCGAAGCTGGACGGGCTTTCCGCGGTCATGAAGATCCGGGAGCGGCAGAATATACCGATTATTGTGCTGAGCGCCAAAAGCGAAGAGACAGACAAGGTGCTGGGCCTTTCCATGGGGGCGGACGATTATGTAGCGAAACCTTATCATCCAAAGGAACTGGCAGCGCGGGTCAAAAGCCATCTGCGCCGCTATACGAGCCTTGGGGATATCCATACCGGACGCACGGCCGGGGAAATCAGAAACGGCAGGCTGGTATACCGGATGCAGGAGCACGTGCTGTACGCGGACGGCGAGCCGGTCCGGCTGACGGCGACGGAAACAAAAATTATGGACCTTATGATGCGCAATGCCGGCAGGATTTTTCCGGCGGAAGAAATCTACCGCAGGGTATGGCAGGAGGAATGCTTTGCGCCGGAAAATACGGTGATGGTGCATATCCGGCGGATCCGTGAAAAAATTGAGCTGAATCCGAAAGAGCCAGAATATTTAAAGGTGGTGTGGGGTATTGGATACAAAATCGAAAAAAAAGAAACTGGCTGTTAGTTTTGGGATTTTTTTCCTGGGCGTAAGCCTGCTGCTCGCAGGCGGGGCGGCATGCGCAAAACGGTACCTGTTTTATGGTTGGGGCGGGGACCGCGGATTTGGGGAAATGATGGAGCGGGACTATCAGAATACGCAGGGATTTCGGGAGTTTATGCAAGAAAGGCTGCTGGATTTTCTGGAGATCGGATCGGAAGGGGGCTTTCGCAGCGCGCAGGCCAAGCGTTATCATACGTTGGTACGCGAGGATAAAAACCTTTGTTACCGGATCCGCAGAAACGGGCAAAATCTGTATTCGAATATGGACGGCCTGCAATGGGAAAAAGGCGGCAAGCTTCCGGAAGGATATAATTTTGTTTTTTGACGGGCAAAAGGTATCTATGCAAAAAGACGGGATACAGGTAGAGGTTTACGGCGACGGTTATTACCGCGGCCACAGCCAGTGGTACGTACCCGGGTATCAAAATTTTACTGTGGATGAGGAAATGAAAAAAGTGGAAGTGACCATGCTGGCGGCCAGGGAACCGGTACCGTATTCCTATATAAAGTACCGGGAGGGCGGCTATGCATCCGCGGGCAGCCAGTTGTATGAAATCGCGCAGCAGACCGCAGCAGGCCGGCGCACGATGCGTGCGGCATTGGTTTTGCTGGCCGCAGGGGCGGTACTGTTTGTGATTTCGTTATTTTTTTGGAAAGAAAAACAGGCGGTAGATGTAAAAATAGGGAAAATTACCGGAAAAATCTGGATCGAATGCAAGCTGGCGGTTGTGATCCTGCTGGCTGTGGGCTTGTATGCGGCCGCGTCTGCGGGGGCATGGTATGGGTTTGGCGCGGCTGCGGAGGATGCGTATGAGCTGGCGGAGACGGAAGCAGACAGTGCGGTTTCGGCCAAACAGGAGGAAAGTCTGGATACCGCAGCCAGTTCCGATCGAAAAACCATACAGCCGTCGCAGCAATTGCAGGAAACCCGTGTATGGACAAACAGCCAGCAGGAGGCGATTGTAAACGGAGCCGTTTTTGAGGGTACGCAGACAGGGGTGGACTTAGCGGAGTGGGCCGGAGGTTTTAAAAACGGTATGCATAGCTTGCTTTCTGTACTGGCGGCGAATCCGGATCTGGTGCTGGTGATTTTTTGGCTGCTGTATGTGCTTGGCAATGACCTGATGAAAAACCGTGGACAGATCTGGGACGGTATTTTGCGCAGGACGCTGCGCGAAGCAAGGATACGGGATGTGAAACAGCCGTTTGCACTCCAGCAGATGCGCCGGTTTTTATTGTATGCGGGGGTAAGCGTGTCCGCGGCTTTGGCAGTGCTGCTTGTTATGGCATGCTACAGCAAAAGGATGGTAAACGGGACGGAAACGGTGCTTACGGTGTGTCTCGTGTTTGCTGTATTTGCGGCGGTATCCGTATCCTGCCTTAGGCGCACCAGGCGGGAAGCGGCGGCGCTTGACGGGCTGGCAGACTATATCCAGGCTATACAGGGCGGGGATTATGGAGAATGCAAACAGGATGGACAAGCGGAACAAACCAGTTTTATGCCGCTGTTTGACAGCCTTTCGAAGATCCGGCAGGGCTTTCATACGGCGGTGCAAAAACAGATGCAAAGCGAACGCATGAAAGTGGAGCTGGTAGCGAATGTGTCGCATGATTTAAAGACGCCGCTGACGTCGATTATCAGTTATATCGCGTTTTTGAAACAGGAAGAGGAACTGCCGGACCATGTGCGGGATTACATCCGCATACTGGATGAAAAGGCGGAACGCCTGCATACGATTGTACAGGATGTATTTGCCGTGAGCAAGGCGGCGTCGGGGCAGCTTCCGGTCGAAATAAAAACATTGGATTTTGGAAAACTGCTGCGTCAGACACTGGCGGATATGGATGAACAGATCCAGGCTGCCGCCGTGCAAATCAAAGCGGACATCCCGACGGAACCGGTGCTGATCGCGGCGGACGGCGCGCGGCTGTACCGGGTATTTCAAAACCTGATGCAAAATGCGCTGCAATATTCCGTGGATGGAACCCGCGTGTTTGTGGAGCTGCATACGGATGGGGATAAAGCTTGGGCAAGCGTAAAGAATATTTCGCGCATGGAGCTGCGTGCCGGGGTGGATTTTACACAACGGTTTCTGCGCGGGGATCAAAGCCGTACGGATGGCGGGGCCGGACTGGGGCTTTCGATTGCGAAGAGTTTTACGGAAGCGTGTGCGGGCGGCTTTTATTTGGAGACGGATGCGGATTTATTTATAGCCCGGGTTGTTTTTTGCCTGGAACGCGCCTGATCCGGGTTATGTAAGCGCGACGGCCCAGTACACCGTATCTTACAGAAAATGTAACATTCCTCCTTAGAATGTAAGGCAGCGGTAAGGATTTTTAGCGGGAAAATCCTTATAATAAAAACAGTCAGGAGGGATTTGCATGAATCAAAAAAATGAAAAAACAGTTGCCGTAATAAAAAATTTGACAAAAGAATACGGCGGGCGCGGTTATCGCACACAGGTATTAAAAGGCATTGACTTAACCGTTCTGGAACATGATTTTATCGCGATTATGGGCCCGAGCGGTTCGGGAAAGACGACGCTTTTAAATATTTTTTCGTCTATTGACCAGCCGACGCAGGGCAGCGTGGTCATTGGGGGCAAGGATCTTACGCGTATTTCCAACCGGGAGTTGTCGCAGTTAAGGAGGGACAAGATCGGGTTTATTTTTCAGGACTACAACCTGCTGGATACAATGACGCTGCGGGATAATATCGCGCTGCCGCTTTCACTGGGCGGCGCAGGCAGCCAGGCCTGTATGGAAAAGACGGTGCGGCTTGCAAAAGCGTTTGGCTTAACGGAGCATTTGGACAAATATCCGTTTCAGCTATCCGGCGGGCAAAAGCAGCGCGGCGCCGCGTGCAGGGCGTTTATTACGGAGCCGGAAATTATTTTTGCGGACGAGCCGACCGGGGCGCTGGATTCCAAGTCAAGCAGGGATTTGCTGGAGTGTCTGAAAAATGTAAATGAAAAGGGGCTTGCCTCGATTTTAATGGTGACGCATGACGCATTAAGCGCTTCGTATGCAAAGGATGTGTATATTTTAAGTGACGGGCGCATGAAATGCCGGATCAGCAGAGGCGGCAGCCGCAAGGAATTTTATGACCGTATTATGGATCTGCAGGCATCTATGGGCAGCGGGAATATTATAGAAGGACAGGGCGGGGGTGAATGGAAATGACAATGCGCAGGCTTGCATGGCAAAATGGGAAAAGCGGGATGAAAAACTATGTGTCCATGATTCTTTCGCTGGCGTTTACGGTTATGATTTTTTTGAATTTTCAGGTCATGGTATATTCCGACCTGTTGGTTTCCTTAGGCGAGAAAAACCAGGAATATGTTGAGATGATCATTCAGGCGCTTTCGGTAGTATTAGGCTTTTTTATGGTATTTTTTATCGGTTACGCGACGAATGTATTTTTGGCCAGGCGTAAAAAAGAAATCGGAATCTATGTATTTATGGGGCTGTCCAATCAGAAAATCGCAAAGCTGTATATGCTGGAAATGTGCATGGTGGGCATAATAACGCTGGCGGCCGGAATGGGTTTCGGCATTTTGATGACGCGGCTTTTCCAGATGATTTTGCTTGCGATGTCGGATATTTCGTTAGATATTGGATTTTCGTTTACATGGCAGCCGCTTGCGGTCACGGCCGCGTTTTATTTGGCGGTATACCTGCTTTTTGTAGTCCGGGGATATGTAAACATTATAAGGAGCAGTGTACTGAGCCTTTTGTCAGCCCAGCGGCAAAATGAATATGTCCGCCAGGCAAGGGCCGTTCTTATCATCCGTTCGCTGCTTGGCATCGGCCTGCTTGCGGCAGGCTACTATACGGCGGTAAAAGAAGGCGGGCAGGAGGTGCTGCGAAACGTCCTGCTTGCGGTAATTTTGGTAGTTGCCGGCATTTATTTTCTGTTCGGGGGACTATTTCCGCTGCTGTTTCAGTCCCTTGCGCGCAGGAAACGGTTTTTATACTGCAGGGAGCGAAATTTATGGGTCAATCAGATTGTATTTCGGATGAAAAAAAATTACCGCGTATATGCGGTCGTCTGCGTGCTGATGACCTGTTCCGTAACGGCGCTTGCGGCCGCGTTTGCCATGAAAGGGCGCTATGAGGGAATGGTGCATTTCCGCAATACGTATACGTACCAGCTTTTGAGTGTCCTGCCGGATCTGGAAGAAAAGGCGGTGCGGGCAATCGAACAGGACAACGGCATTGCGCTCCGTACGAAAATCGAAATGCTCACGCTTGCCGATTCCGAAGTAAGCGCCGGCGGTAAGACATGTACGCTGTTATCTTATTCACAGCTTCGCCGCCTTGCCAAAGAAGCCGGTTTGGAGTTTGCGTGTAAAGAGCCGGGCAGCAGGGAAGTGGTAGAAATCGAACATATGTACCTGATGTCTTTTTATACGAAGCGGTCCGGGATTCCGGTAGATCTATTGGGAAAGCGGTTTTTGCAGGTGCAGGCGGTGAATGAGCCGTATTTAGGGTATCTGCAGGAAATGATGTCCTTTTATCTGGTCAGCGACGCGGCCTATCGGGAACTGGAGCCTTTGGGGCAAAAACTGTATGCCTACAATTACCGGATCAAAGATACCAAAAATTATAAGGCTTCTTTGGAGGCGCTTGGAGCGCTGGTAAGCCAGGACGCGGACCACTATACGGCGCGCATTGTGACCGGGCCGGATGCCGGCAGCGATATGGAATGGGTGAAAATCCTTTATTCCCTCGGCGTATTTTTATTTATGGTCTTTATTACGGCAAGCGGCAGTATTTTATTTATGAAACTATATAATGATGCCTTTGAAGAACAAAGTCGGTATGCAGTCCTGCAAAAAATCGGGTGTTCCGCCCGTGCGCTGCGGCGCTCCGCCGGAAAGGAGCTGTTGGCTTCTTATGCGCTGCCATTTCTGGTTATGGCAGTTTCGGCTTATTTTTCCGTGCATGCGCTCGAGAAAGTTATGTTTGAAAACCTGATGGGCATTCTATTTGTAAGTATAGGCGTGATTTTTGTATTTCTTGTTTGCTGTTATCTTCTTTCCCTATGGGTTTACTTAAAAAATGCCAGGATCGTCAATTTATAAAAAAAGCTGGTTGACGCAAAAAACTAGCTGTGTTACTCTGTTAGTATGATTTAACGGAAAGGCCGCGCAGGATGCGGCTGCATGGTATTTTTGTATTCCGTTAGAGTAACCGGCTGGCTTTTTTGTGTGCCAGCCGTCATTTGGGAGGAAGCTAGGACATGGAGAATGAGAACATATCCAGAAATTTTATTGAAATGGAAATCGACAAAGACCTTGCAGAAGGTGTGTATGATACGGTTTGTACCCGGTTTCCGCCGGAACCGAACGGTTACCTGCACATTGGCCATGCAAAGTCCATATTGTTAAATTATGGGATTGCAAAGCAGTACGGCGGGACGTTTCATATGCGCTTTGACGATACAAACCCGACAAAAGAACGAATCGAATTTGTGGAATCCATCAAAGAGGATATCCGCTGGCTTGGCGCGGATTGGGGAGACCAGCTATTTTATGCTTCGGATTATTTTGAGCAGATGTACGAAGCGGCGGTTACGCTGATTCAAAAGGGGCTGGCCTATGTTTCGGATTTGAATGCGGACCAGATCCGTGCATACCGCGGTACCTTAACAGAGCCCGGGCGGGACGACCCGAGCCGCGGCCGCAGTATCGAAGAAAACCTAAAGCTGTTTGCACAGATGAAAGACGGCGTGTATGCGGACGGTGAAAAAGTACTGCGCGCGAAAATCGATATGGCGTCCGGAAATATGAATATGCGGGATCCGGTTATTTATCGTGTGGCGCATATCACTCACCACAACACGGGCGATACATGGTGTATTTATCCGATGTATGATTTCGCGCATCCGATTGAGGATGCGATTGAGGGTATTACCCATTCGCTTTGCACATTGGAATTTGAAGATCACAGGCCGTTATATGACTGGGTCGTACAGGCGCTTGCGTATCCGCATCCGCCGCGCCAGATTGAGTTTGCCAAATTATATTTAAACAATGTTGTGACCGGAAAACGGTATATCAAAAAGCTGGTTGAGGACGGAATTGTAGACGGATGGGACGACCCTCGCTTAGTATCGGTGTCGGGCCTTAGGCGGCGCGGCTATACGCCGGAGTCGATCCAGAAGTTTATCCAGTTGTGCGGGGTATCCAAGGCGCACAGTACGGCGGAAATGGCAATGTTGGAGTACTGTATCAGGGAAGATCTGAAATTAAAGCGGGCACGCGTGATGGCGGCGATTGACCCGGTTAAGGTGGTCATCGACAACTATCCGCAGGGACAGGTCGAAAACCTTACCGTAGAAAATAATATGGAAAATCCGGCGCTCGGCGTGCGGACGGTGCCGTTTTGCCGGGAACTGTATATCGACGGCGCGGATTTTATGGAAGAGCCGCCGAAGAAATATTTCCGCCTGTTCCCGGGAAATGAAGTGCGCCTGATGCAGGCTTACTTTATTACCTGTACGAGTTATGAAAAGGATGCGGATGGGAAAGTGACCGTCATCCACTGTACGTACGACCCGGCTTCCAAGGGCGGAAACAGTCCGGATGGCAGAAAGGTCAAAGGGACGATCCACTGGGTAGCGGCGCCGTACGCAGTCCGGGCGGAAGTACGCTTGTTTGAGAATCTGGTGGATGAAGAAAAGGGTGTATACAACAAAGAAGACGGCAGCCTGAACCTGAATCCAAATTCCCTGATAAAAAAAACCTGTTATATTGAGCGGCCACTCGCGGACGCGAAAGCGTATGACAGCTTTCAGTTTGTCCGAAACGGTTTTTTCTGTGTAGACGCAAAAGATTCGACCAGGGAGCATCCGGTATTTAACCGGATCGTTTCACTGAAAAGTTCCTTTAAGCTGCCGGCAGCGCAGGGGTGATCACATACCGTTTGGCTTGTTTTTGATGGGATCCGGGGTGTTGATAAAGAAAGTAGAGGGTAAGAAATGTCAGTATTATATGATGAACAGGAAGAAAGAAAATATCTATTTGTAAAAAAATTGCAGTGTACAAACTGCGGAAACGACATCCAGGATGTACGGGTGATGAACAGCAAGCTGCGCAGAAAAGAGCCTGACAATGATTTAAGGCCGAGGTTCCAGCATATCGATTCCCTGAAATATGGCGTTACGATGTGTCCGCAGTGCGGATACGCCGCGCTTTCTAAAAATTTTGAATCGTTAAACCGCATTCACCAGAAAAGGCTGCGTGAAAAAATTACGTCAAATTTTATGCCGCGCACGCCGTTAGATGTACAGAGCAATCCTGTCATATCCTATGAAACGGCGGTCGGGCAGTATGAACTGGCTATTTTATGTGCGATGACGATGGAGCTTGCGATCAGCGAGCAGTCTTACCTCTGCCTGCAGACAGCGTGGCTGCTGCGCGGCTGGCTGGAAGAGGCGCAGGCGGATCCGAAATCGTTCGCGCCGGAAACGCTGCAGCAGATCCGGGCGAAAGAAGAGCGTTATTACCGGCAGGCATACGACGGACTGCTCCAGGCGGCGGCCAAAGAGGATTTTCCAATCTGTGGACTGGATTCTTCGACGTATGATTATCTGATGGCAGTCATGAGCGTGCGTTTTAAAGAATACGATACGGCGCTTAAATGCTGTGGCAATGTCGTGCAGGCAAGGGGGATCAGCGCGAAGTTAAAAGATAAGGCACTGACACTCAAAGACGAGATCAACGCGGCGAAAAAAGCGGATGAGGAGGCGGCGGAATAAGTGAATGAACTGTTGATTCACCTAAATGCCGGCGGGAAGACCGCTTTCTACGAACAAATCTATGAATCGGTAAAACAAGACATCGTCGACGGCAGGCTTTCCCGCGGGGAAAGGCTGCCGTCTGCGCGTGGTCTGGCGGCGGATTTGCAGATCAGCAGAAGCACGGTAGACGCCGCATATGCCCAGCTTGTCAGCGAGGGATATTTAACCGCCAAAAGGGGCAGCGGCTATTATGTATGTGATATCACGGCGCTGTATCATTTTACAGACAGCGGCAGTGCGCGTCGTCACAAACATGGCCTGCCTGCGGGGCAGGCAGGCGGCAGCGCGGCCGGCGGCGGTACGCAGTCTGGCGGCGTATCCTCTGGCGGAGGGCTTCCGTTCCATTTTCTGCCGGGCCAGGTGGATGCGGACAGTTTTGCGTATAACGCGTGGTGCAAGTGCTCGAAAGAGACGCTGTTGGAGCTGGAAGCACGGGGTACGCTGCTGCAGGCCGGGGATCCGCAGGGGGAATATGAACTGCGCAGGACGATTGCCGCCTATCTGTACCGGGCCAGAGGCGTCCGCTGCGTACCGGAACAACTGGTCATTGGGGCGGGAAATGAATATCTGCTGCAGCTTCTTGCGCAGATCCTTGGGAAGCCGCGTGTGGCGGCGATGGAAAGCCCGACGTATCTGCAGGCATACCATACATTTTGCAAAATAGGGTATCAGGTACGGGCAGTCGCGATGGACGCGGACGGGATGCGGGTCGATGAGCTTTCGCAGACAGACGCCGCCTTGGCGTATGTCATGCCGTCCCACCAGTTTCCGCTGGGCTGTGTAATGCCGTTAGGACGCAGGCTGCAGCTTCTT
This sequence comes from uncultured Eubacterium sp., assembly GCA_910586045.1. Classification (GTDB taxonomy): domain Bacteria; phylum Bacillota; class Clostridia; order Lachnospirales; family Lachnospiraceae; genus Eubacterium_J. The sequence goes on along the minus strand of CAJUIH010000017.1, from coordinate 25,555 downwards.
TCCTGGGCCGCGCAGTATCCGTCCCGCTATGTGATCGAGGACGACCATGACAGCGAATTTCGCTACAAAGGCAAACCAATTCCATCCCTGCAGGGAATGGCGCAGGAAGAGCGGGTGATTTATATGGGCACATTTTCCAACAGCATCATGCCGTCGATCCGGATCAGCTACTTGGTGCTTCCGATGCATCTTGTCCGTAATTACCATGCATCGTGCGGGTTCTATGCCTCAACCGTATCCAAAATACAGCAGATGACCGTCTGCCGTTTTATGGAAGAGGGCCATTTTGAGCGGCATTTAAATAAAATGCGCGGCGTATACAAAGCAAAGCACGATACCTTACTGCAGATGCTGAAAGCCAAACCATGGGTACACAAAATATACGGGGATTACGCCGGACTGCATATCGCGGTTGAAGTGCGCGGTGATTTGTCCGAAGAAGAGATGATTCGAAAGGCAGAAAAAAGAGGCCTGCGCATCACAGGAATGAACCGATGCTACATCACAGGACAGGAAAAAAAGGCACAGTACCCGGTGCTGCTGCTTGGATTTGGAAATTTATCCAAAGAACAGATTGTACAAGGAGTGGAACTACTAGATTGCTGTATAAAAGAAAACCAGCATACGGTAAAATAATGATATGATTTTGGCGGCATTTTTTACAACAATCTGTCTGCTGCAACCTATGTCCATAACGTTTTTTGATCTCATGTAAAGCCAGAGAAAACCAGCCGGATGAGGGGGAAAGGCCTGGTTTCCGGCGACATTGGAAGAATGTTTAGGGAATCTTAACATTCTGGAATCGGAGCCGGAAACCAGGCCTTTCCCCCTCATCCGGCGTCCGCATAGCCAAAATATAAAAGTACAAAAAATCAAAAAGCCCGCTTACAAATGGAATTTCCCCGCTTCTTTACTCTGACGGTGGCTTAATTCCACAAGCCCCTGCGTATCTTCATTACATTCCCCAATCGTTTGATATAACAAGGACATGCTTGCGCTTGTTTCTTCCGTCGAAGCCGCATTTTCCTCTACGACGCTGGCCAGGTTGTTTATGGAATCTGTTACAACGGTCTTTAGGGAGTTTAAGATTTCCGTCTGGTTGCCGATCTGGTTTGTTACTTCGTTTACAAGAGAAACTTCAGTGTTCAGATGTTTGAATGCTTCCCTCGTTTCATCCAGGCAGGTCTGCTGTTTTTGTACATTACTGGTGACTTCCTGCATCTTATTGACCGAAATTTCCACATTGTCGACCAATTCATTTACAATCTTTTCGATTTCCTGTGCATTACCGGAAGATTCCTCGGATAGGCTGCGGATTTCTTCTGCTACGACGGCAAATCCCCGGCCCGCTTCTCCGGCCCTGGCAGCTTCGATGCTGGCATTCAGGGAAAGCAGGTTTGTCTGGGACGCAAGCCCTTTGATGATTTCTACCGCTTTGTTGATATTGGCTGCGCAGTCGTTATTTTTATTTGTCTGTTCAGATACAATATGTATCGTACCAATGGTTGCACGGGTGATCTGGTCCAGTTCTTCAATACTCTTAGAAGCGCCCGCGGTGTGTTTCATCATGTCGGAAACGGTTGCTTCCAGCTTGGTTACGCCGTCTTTTTCGACTTCGATGACGCTGCCGAGTTCTTTGATTTTGTTGTTTACGGTTTCTGTTTCATTTGCCTGGCTGGAAGCTCCCAGTGCCAGATCTTCGATCGCCTGGTTTGTATTTTGAATACTTTCTGAAATATGCCCGAATTTTTCGCTGAACTTCTCACTGCTTGTATTCAGCGTTTCTCCGGTATGGATGACATTGCCCAGCATACTTGCCAGCGATTGGCGTACATCTTCCAGGGAACGCGCCATATCTCCAAGTTCATTGGATTTTTTCAGCAGGGATGGATTTACCGTAAAGCCAAGGTCGCCGGAAGCTGCCTGGCGGAGGTTGTTTTCTACCAGTTTGATGCCTTTGGTAATGCGCGAACCGCCAATCGCGGATATAATCAGTGCCACAACCAGCATAATGACAGCGGAAATCGCGTATATTTTCAGCATGCCGGAAAACTGCTGTTGGATACTTGCATCCATGCTGTCAATTTTTTCATTCATATCGTCTACGTAATTGCCTGTTGCAATAGCCCAGCCCCATGGCTCAAACATTTCCGAATAGGCGATTTTCGGCGCAACCGTTTCGCCGTCCGATTTTGTAAAATAAAACTCCATATAACCGCCGCCGCCTTTGGCAGTCGATACTACGGTCTGCGTTACTTTAACGCCGTTTTGGTCGGTAAGGTCATACCGGTTCGTGCCCTCTTGTTCCGTCAGGATCGGATGCATCACCAGTACATGGTCTGCTCCGTCGATCCAGATATATCCGGATGCGTCGTCACGGTAACGCATGGCGCGGACCGCTTCAGCAGCCAGTTTCTTTGCTTCTTCCTCCGTTATAGTACCATTTTGGCTTTGGTCGTAATAACTTTGTATAACGGCCTTTGCGCCCTGCACCTGGGATTTGATTTCCATATGATAACCGTCTGTCATGGCCTCTTCATATAGTTCGAACGATTCATTCATAGACTGGTTTAGATAATGGACGCCGAGAAATGCGAGTCCGATAGTTGGGATCGAAACCAATATAAGAATGCTGAAAATTAATAAAAAAGCCAGGCTTTGGTACCACTTCGTTCGTTTTGTGTTTCTTTGCGTTTGTTGTGCCATGTAAATTCCTCCCCATTTGATTGTAAATGCGATCATTGTAACCTGTTATCATTATACCCATTTTTAAAGCGTAAGTCAAACGGAATAGAATCAGCCAGCACGCTGGTTTTTGGCTCCAGAGCGCTGGCTGATTCTATTCATGCGGTCGTCCGGCTTATTTATTTTTTTGCGCTTCCTGCATCTTCATGGCACGGACTTTTAACGGCAGACCGAATAAGGTAATAAATCCGTCTGCGTCATGGTGGTCGTACAGATCCCCGGTCGTAAAGCTTGCAAGGGATTCGCTGTATAAGGAATATGGGGAAGTAGTTCCGGCCTTAATAATATTTCCTTTGTAAAGCTTGAATTTTACTTCTCCGGTTACATAGGTTTGGGTAGATTCCACAAATGCCTGTACCGCTTCGCGAAGCGGCGTAAACCATTTGCCTTCGTATACAATCTGTGCCATTTTATTGCCCATGTCTTTTTTGACGTCCATGGTAGCACGGTCTAATACCAGTTCTTCCAACTGCTTTTGCGCTTCCATCAAAATGGTTCCGCCCGGCGTCTCATATACCCCGCGGCTTTTCATGCCGACTACGCGGTTTTCTACGATATCTACAATGCCGATTCCGTGTTTGCCGCCCAGACGGTTTAATTCGCGGATAATATCAGAAACTTTCATTTCTTTTCCGTTTACGGATTTTGGTACGCCCGCTTCAAATGTCATTGTGACATATTCACCCTCATCCGGCGCTTCCTGCGGCGATACGCCGAGCACTAACAGGTGGCTGTAATTCGGTTCGCAGGCCGGATCTTCCAGTTCTAGCCCTTCATGGCTGATATGCCATAAGTTGCGGTCGCGGCTGTAGCTGTTGTCAGCGGAAAACGGCAGGTCAATGCCGTGTGCCTTGCAGTATTCGATTTCCGATTCGCGGGAATCCATCGTCCATTTGTCGTCGCGCCATGCGGCGATGATGCGGATGTCCGGAGCGAGTGCCTTAATCGTCAGTTCAAAACGGATCTGATCGTTGCCTTTTCCAGTAGCCCCGTGGCAGATTGCGCTTGCGCCTTCTTTTCTTGCGATTTCAACCAGGCGTTTGGCAATGCCCGGGCGGGCCATTGAGGTACCGAGCAGGTATTTGTTTTCATAAACTGCGCCGGCCTGTACGCATGGAATAATATAATCGTCGCAAAATTCGTCGGTGATGTCTTCAATATATAATTTTGCAGCGCCGGATAATTTTGCCCGTTCTTCGAGACCATCCAGCTCGCTCTCCTGTCCGCAGTCTACGCAGCAGCAGATGACTTCATAATCATAGTTTTCTTTCAGCCACGGAATAATTGCCGTTGTATCCAGGCCGCCTGAGTAGGCCAGAATTACTTTTTCTTTCATAAGTAGAAATCCTTTCTTTTTATTTGTCGCGTTCTTTGTGTTATTCTTTGATGTCCAAGAACTAATATACAACACTTGCCCGCCGGATGCAAGTGATAATTTATGCAAAAATAATTATAATCATGCAATATAAAAATACGCGGGTTCCATAACCGACGGATGCGTCTTGAATAAACAAGGAAAAATAGGGATGTGTCATAGAAACATCGTGTTTTCTATGGAAAATAAATGCATAAAACAAATGCATAAAAAGAATAGAAATGCATAATTATTCAAAAAAAAGAAAAAAGTCCATAAAACGCTTGTCTTTTTTTTACTTTTATATTAGTATGGATGTGTTTCCTTTTTGAAATGGAACGATATTAGGATATAACGGGAGGCGGTTTGAATGATAAAAGCAGGTATTATCGGGGCGACCGGGTATGCGGGTGCGGAGCTTGTACGTATCCTGCTGCGGCATAAGGAAGTGGAGATCGGCTGGTTTGGCTCCCGCAGTTATATTGACCAAAACTATGCGTCTATTTACCAAAATCTGTTTCGGCTGGTGGATGAAACCTGCCTGGACGACGATTTGGAAAAGCTGGTGGATGCAGTAGACGTCGTATTTACGGCGACGCCGCAGGGGTATTTGGCGTCTGTTTTAAAGGAAAAATATTTAAAGCAGGCGAAATTTATTGATTTAAGTGCGGATTACCGTTTAAAAAAAGTAAGTGTATATGAGCAGTGGTACAAAATAAAACATCAGTCGCCGCAGTTTCTAACAGAAGCGGTATACGGGCTGTGCGAGTTAAACCGCGCGGACATTACAAGGGCAAGGCTGGTGGCGAATCCGGGCTGTTATACGACTTGTTCGATATTGACGGCGTATCCGCTGGTAAAAGAGGGGCTGATTGATCCGGATACGCTGATTATCGATGCAAAAAGCGGGACATCCGGGGCAGGGCGGGGCGCGAAAACCGCGAATTTATTTTGCGAGGTCAATGAAAGCATCAAAGCATATGGAATTGCCTCGCACAGGCATACGCCGGAAATAGAAGAACAATTGAGCTGCGCCGCGGGGCGGAAAATCAGGATTAGTTTTACGCCGCATTTAGTGCCGATGAACCGCGGCATTTTGGCGACTGTCTATGCGTCTTTGGCAAAAAAAGCGGACAAAAGCCTGCCGAAAGAAGAAGAAATCCGCGCGGCATACCAAAAATATTACGGAAACGAAGCCTTTATCCGTCTGCTGGAGCCGGGGGTATACCCGGAAACAAGGTGGGTAGAGGGAAGCAATTATGTAGATATCAATTGGAAACTGGATGAGCGGACCGGACGTGTTATTTTAATCGGCGCGCTGGACAATCTGGTCAAGGGCGCCGCGGGGCAGGCGGTACAGAATATGAACCTGCTGTTTGGGTTCCCGGAAACAGAAGGGCTGGATTTCGTTCCGGTATTTCCATAAGGAACGGTCCGAAAAAAACGATTGCCCTTGGCGGTTTCTTTTGGGATCATTCTTAAATCGGGTGCGCAACGGCAGAAAAGGAGGCAGGGGGATGCGCCAGGAAATACAAATTAGGGAAATGCAAATCGAAGATTATGAGAACGTGCGCGCGCTGTGGATGACAATCCGGGGATTTGGGATCCGTTCGATCGACGATTCCAGGGAAGGCGTGGAGCGCTTTTTGCGGCGCAATCCGTCCACAAGCGTTGCGGCATTGGATAAAAGCCGTATCGTCGGTGCGATTTTGTGCGGGCATGACGGCAGGCGCGGCTGCTTTTACCATGTATGCGTCCATGAGGATTACCGGAAACAGGGAATCGGAAAGGCTATGGCGGTATTTGCGATGAAAGCGCTGCAAAAAGAGCAGATCAATAAAGTTTCTTTGATTGCGTTTAAGGAAAATGTGGTCGGGAACTATTTTTGGAAAAGCGTTGGGTGGACGTTTCGGGAAGATCTGAATTATTATGATTTTGCACTGAATGACGCGAATATTACGGAATTTAATCGTTAAAACGGCAGACAGAACCAAAACGCGGCACAGATGCAGAAATCGATAACGGAATAGGTACAAAAACGGATACAAAAACTGATATAAAAATAGATACGGAACAAGGAAAGAAGGAAAAATAAAGTGGAAGCAGCATTGATGGATGAAATATTAAAAAAGGCCTCGGTTCTTGTAGAGGCCCTGCCGTATATCCAGCGGTTTAACCGAAAGATCATTGTCGTAAAATACGGCGGCAGCGCAATGGTGGACGACGAATTAAAACGCAGTGTGATCGAAGACGTAACCTTGTTAAAGCTGGTTGGTTTTAAACCGATCATCGTGCATGGCGGCGGGAAAGAAATCAGCCGGTGGGTCGAAAAGTCCGGCATGGAGCCGAAATTTATAAACGGGCTGCGCGTTACGGACGAGCCGACTATGGAGATCGCGGAGATGGTATTAAATAAGGTAAATAAATCACTGGTGCAGCTTGTAGAGCAGTTAGGCGTGCTTGCGGTCGGCGTCAGCGGGAAAGACGGCGGAATGCTCAAAGTAGAGAAAAAATACGCGGACGGCGAAGATATCGGGTTTGTCGGAAATGTAAAAGAAGTGAATCCGAAGATTTTATATGACCTGCTGGAAAAAGACTTTCTGCCGATTGTAGCTCCGATAGGATTGGACGACACTTACCATACTTATAATATTAACGCGGACGATGCGGCGTGCGCGATTGCGCGGGCGGTATCCGCGGAAAAGCTGGCGTTTTTAACAGATATCGAGGGTGTTTACAGGGATCCGCAAGACCGGTCTACGCTGATCTCCGAGTTAACCGTTTCCGAAGCGCACGCGCTGATGGCGGACGGATTTATCGGCGGAGGAATGCTGCCAAAGCTTCATAACTGTATCGACGCGATTGACAACGGCGTATCAAGGGTGCATATTTTGGACGGAAGGATTGCGCACTGCCTGTTGTTGGAAATCTTTACAAATAAGGGAATCGGTACGGCGATTTTAGGGGATAAGGATACAAAATTTTACCAGGCAAAATAAGCAGACAGAAAGAAGGGGTTACATATGGATCAACAGGGTGCAGGGCAGGAAAAGGAACTGATCCGGGAAGCCGAACAATCGATCCTGCATACATATAACCGTTTCCCGGCCGTATTTGAACGCGGCGAGGGGATGTATCTGTACGATGTACAGGGAAAGGAATATCTGGATTTTGCGTCGGGAATCGGCGTGATGGCGCTTGGCTACCATCATAAAAAATACAGCGAGGCAATCAAAAAACAGGCGGACAAACTGCTGCATACTTCAAATTTATACTATAACGAACCGATTGTACAGGCAGCGAAAAAAGCGCTGCGCGCCAGTGGGATGGACCGTATTTTCTTTACAAACAGCGGGGCGGAAGCAATCGAGGGCGCGTTAAAAGCAGCCAAAAAATATGCCTATACAAGGGATGGCCGCACAGGGCATGAAATCATTGCGATGCGCAATTCATTCCACGGAAGAACGCTTGGGGCGCTGTCCGTGACCGGAAACGCACATTATCAGGAACCGTTTGAGCCGTTGCTTGCCGGGATCCGTTTTGCGCGGTTTAACGACTTAGAAAGTGTAAAAGAACAGGTAACGGACAAAACCTGCGCCATTTTATTGGAAACCATCCAGGGCGAAGGCGGCATTTATCCGGCAAAGCCGGAGTTTTTATCCGGCTTGCGCGCGCTTTGCAGCGAGCGGGATATCCTGTTGATCCTGGACGAAATCCAGTGCGGTATGGGGCGCTGCGGCAGTATGTTCGCATGGCAGAATTATGGCGTCAAGCCGGATCTTATGGCGTCCGCAAAGGCGCTTGGCTGCGGCGTCCCGGTCGGGGCATTTATGATGACCGAGCGTGTGGCGCAAAAATCGCTGGCCCCGGGAGACCACGGGACGACTTACGGGGGGAATCCATTTGTCGGTGCCGCGGTTGGCGCGGTATTTGACATCTTTGAAGAAATGGGACTTTTGGAGCATGTAAAAAAAGTTTCCGTATATTTGGAGAAAAAGCTGGATGAGTTAGTGGAAACAAGCAGCTTTTTGACCGCACGGCGCGGCATGGGACTTATGCAGGGGATTGTCTGTACAAAGAACACGGCGCAGGTGTCCGCAAAGGCGCTGGAAGCCGGGCTGGTGGTGATCACGGCAGGCGCGGATGTGATCCGGCTGCTTCCGCCGTTGATTGTTACGGAAGCGGATGTGGATACGATGGTAAAAAAGCTTGGGGACGTACTAAAGCAGGTATAGGAGTGCGGCAGGGGGACATGCCATGGGCGCATACATTTTAATTGTAGAGGATGACAGCGAAATAAACGAAATGCTGGCAGCGCTGCTGCTGGAAAACGGATATACGGTAAAGGCGGCATATTCAGGAACCGAGGCGCTGCTTTGTATCGAAAAGGAAAAGCCGGCCGCGGTCATCCTGGACCTGATGCTTCCCGGCATGCCGGGCGAGGAGCTGCTAGAAAAAATCCGGGCATGGGGGACAGACATCTGTGTCATTGTGACTTCCGCAAAGGATGCGGTCCTTACGAGGGTAGAGCTGCTTCGGGCGGGGGCGGATGATTATCTGGTAAAGCCTTTTGATACACAAGAACTTCTAGCCAGGCTTTTGGCCGTACTGCGCAGAAACGGGACGGTCGGCGGTATGGGGCAGGCCGCGGGGCGTCTGACGTTTCGGGATCTTGTAATCGAACCAGACCGGCACAGGGTCACCGTCTGCGGCCGGGAAGTCTCCCTGACCAGGCGGGAATATTTGATCCTGGAGCTTTTTATGTCAAACCCGCAAAAAGTATTTACCAAAAATAATATATATGAATCGGTCTGGAATGAGGAGTTTGTAGGGGAAGAGAACGCGGTAAACGTGCATATCAGCAATCTGCGGAAAAAACTGGCAAAAGCGGGCGGATCGCAGCCTTATATCCAGACGGTGTGGGGGATCGGGTTTAAAATGAAAACTTTATGATTTCTTTATACTTTTCCTAAAGTTTCTAAAATCATGTCTGCTAGACTGGATTTGTAAGCAGCAGCGGGCCGTGTTTTGGCAGGCTGTTAAAAAACACAGACAGGGAGGCGGAAATGGAACAAAAAGATAGGAAAAGGCCGCAGGAATTTATTTTAAAGACGACGGGCCTGACTAAGATCTACAGCGGACGCAAAGTAGTGCAAAATGTCACGATGCATGTGAAAAAAGGGGATATTTACGGTTTTATCGGAAAAAACGGAGCCGGAAAGACGACCTTTATGCGTATGGTCGCCGGCCTGGCCAGACCGGACGCGGGGGAAATCGAGCTGTTTGGCAGCACGGACTTAGAAAGGCAGCGGGTACGCATCGGTACGTTAATTGAACAGCCGGGGCTGTACCGGGGCATGACGGCTGCGGAAAATCTGGAAACAGTCAGACGGGCTTATGGGATTACCGATCGAAATGCCGTGCGTGACATGCTTGCCTTTATCGGGCTGGAGGATGCCGGAAACAAAAAAACCGCGGATTTTTCGATGGGTATGAAGCAGCGTCTCGGTATCGCAATGGCGCTGCTTCGAAATCCGGATTTTTTAATTTTGGATGAACCGATCAACGGGCTGGATCCGCAGGGGATTAGGCAAATCCGAAATCTGCTGCAAAAGCTGAATCAAGAGCGGGCGATCACCATGCTGATTGCAAGTCATATCCTGGGGGAACTGTCCAAAATCGCTACGGTTTACGGCATGATCTGCGGCGGCGAATTGGTAGAAGAACTGGACGCCCAGGATTTGGCAGCGAAATGCCGCAGATGCCAGCGGATCGTGGTGGACCATACAGAACAGGCGGTTCACCTGTTGGAGGAAGAACTAAAGATTAAGGACTATGACGTGCCGGAACGCCATGTGATACGTATCTATGAACAGCTTGAAAATTTTGCGCAAATAAACCAGCGGCTGGCGCTTGCGGGAGTAGGTGTAAAAGAAAGCTATCTGGCGGGGCAGGACCTGGAAAGTTATTTTATGGACCTGCTGGAAAACGAACAGGAGGTATCATCATGGTAAATTTACTGCGCGCGGAGTTTTATAAACTAAGGAAATGTACGGCTTTTCAGATTACCTGCGTCCTGACAGTCCTATTTACGGCCATTGCCTACCTGTTCCGTATGCTGGTGGAAAACCAGATGATCGGCAATGCGCAGGTGCAGCAATTGGAAAGAATGGCAGAAAATAATATTTTTTATATGCTGCATCAAATGTATGCGAAAAGCAATACGATTCTCTTTGCTACTGTTTTTATCTGTATCTTTGTGATCACAGATTACAGCAGCGGCGCAATCAAAAATTTTGTAGGCAAAGGCTTTTCCAGGAAGGGAATTTATATGGCAAAATTTTTGGCCGCAGAATTAGGGGCGGTCGCCATTTACCTGCTGACAGCCCTTGCGGTTTTAATCGGAGCCGTAATTGCCTGGGGCCCCGGCCAGCTTGCCTGGCCTGTTCTTGCCGGGGCTGCTTCCTATCTTTCTATGCACATCGTGTACCTGACCGCTTATACGGCGATTATTATGATGGTGTGTGAGGTTACGCGCAGCATGGCGGCAGGCATCTGTTGTTCGATCCTTGGAATTATGCTGTTTTCCGGCTTTCTGTTCCAGGGGATTGACCTTGCGGCGGGGGCATTCGGTTCGTCTGTGCGGATATCGGAGTATTGGATTATGAACGTGATTGCAGGCTGTCCGGATACGGATATTCCGCCCTCGTTTATGATCCGCTCCGGGATCATTGCGGCAGTGTGGCTGCTAGTGTCGCTGGCAGCGGGGATGTTCCATTTTTTCAGGGAAGATATCAAATAGCCAGTGCCCTGTCCCGATGGAGCAAAAGTACCGCAGAAAAACCAAAAAGGAGAGCTTCCCACATGGCAATACTGTTAATTGGTATGCTGGCCGCAGCGGTAGTCTATGTAAGCGTACGGCTATATTTTTACAAGCGCCAGATCCATCATCTGCTGGCGCAGCTTTGCCTGCTGGAGCATGAAGAAACGAACCTGCGCCTGACTTCCTGCTGCAGGATTGGAAAGACGGAGGAACTGATCCGTATGCTGAATCGGATCAGGGAAAAAGACCGTGAAAGGATGGCGCAGTTAAGGCAGAAAAACCGGAGTTACCGCGAAACCATCCTGGGCATTTCCCATGACATCCGCACACCGCTTACAAGTGCAAAGGGGTATACACAGATGCTTTTACGCGGCGCCGCGGGAAGGGAGGAAAAACGGATGCTGTATATCGGCAAAATAGAAAAGCGCATGGACGATGTAGCGGATCTGCTCGACCAGCTTTTTGCATATGCCAGGGTGGAAGCTGGGGAACAGATTTTTCAATGCAGCAGGATCAACTTAAACAATCTGTTTGCGGATACGATCGCTTTATTTTACGGCGATTTTGTCCAGGCAGGCTGTGAACCGGCGATAGAAACCGGGCAAACGCCGCTGTATATTATAGCAGATGCGGGAGGGGTAAAGAGGATTATAGAAAACCTGATCAAGAATGCGCTTGTCCACGGAAACGGCGCGTACCGGTTTTCCGTGGACAGGCAAAAAGGCCAGGCAGTGATTACGGCGGCAAACCGCACGGACAGCATAGAAAAAAGCGATATCGAATCTATTTTTGATCGCTTTTATACAACAGAGCTATCACGTACGCCGAAAAGCACGGGGCTTGGCCTTGCGATTGTCAAACAGTTTGCCGAAGCGATGGGCGGATCCGCGCAGGCGGATTTAACGGATGGAATCTTTACGGTCAAAGTCATATTTGCGGCTTGTGAAAAAGGGCGCATATCCCGTGGATGCGATTGAAACGGCGTGCCGCTTATGAAATTTTCTTTGCATCCGCCAGATTGCTTTCCGATAAAATGTAATGCGGCCGTTTTTTTGTTTCCATATAGGTTTTGGCAATGTATTGCCCCATAATGCCGAAGCAGAAAAGCTGGATTCCGCCGATAAAGATAATTACGCAGATCAGGGAAGCCCACCCCATAACCGGGTCGCCGAACACAAGCCGTCTTACAATGATAAACGCCAGCATAAAAAAAGCGATAAATGTCATAAAGATCCCAAACCAGGATGCGATATGCAAAGGCATTTGTGAGAAGTTGATGATGCCGTCTATGGCATATTTAAACAGTTTCCAGAAACTCCATTTGGTTTCTCCGGCTACACGTTCTACATTTTTGTAAGGCAGCCAGCAGGTACGGAAACCGATCCAGCCGAAAATCCCTTTGGAAAAGCGGTTATATTCCCCCATGGAGAGGATGGCGTCCACCATTTCCCGTTTCATCAGCCGGAAATCTCTGGCCCCGTCCACAATATCAGCGTCTGAAATACGGTTGATCAACTGGTAGAACCTCCTGGCAAACCAGCTTCGAATGGGCGGTTCGTTTTCCCGCGTAACCCGCCTGGTCGCCACACTGTCATATTCCCCGCTTTGGATGAGCGCCAGCATTTGCGGCAGCAGGCTTGGGGGATCCTGCAGATCCGCGTCCATTACCGCGACATAGCCGCCGTGCGCATTGCAAAATCCGGCATAAATGGCAGATTCTTTCCCAAAGTTTCTGGAAAAGGAAAGGTAATAGACATGGCTGTCCGTCTGCGCCAGTTCTTTTAATACCTGCAGCGTCTGGTCGGTGGAACCGTCATTGATAAATAACAGTTCGTATGGACAGCCCATGGATTGCAGTACTTTGGCTGCTTCCTTATAAAAAAGCGGCAGCGATTCCTGTTCATTGTAGCAAGGGACGATCAATGTCAGCAAGTCCGGCTGCATTGGCGTTCTATTTTCATTCATCATCTTTGTATCTACTTTCTTCTTTTCTCTTGTTTTTATATTTCCGTTCCGTACAAATCCATATAACGCCTATAACGAACAAACCGCAGATGGAAACGATCCATCCTTCTTTTTGCAGCGGCGTTTGATAATACAGTTCGATCCGGTGGTTTCCGGCATCCAGCGGCAGGGCCATATTTTTTAAGTTTGCCCGCAGAAGCACTGCTTTTTTGCCATCCACTGCAGCCGTCCAGCCCGCGCTGTATGGAATCGACAGGCATAAGATTTTTGGACGGTCCAATGTAATGGAGCCGGAAACGGAATCGACCCCGATGGTTACCTGCTTTAGTACATCCTTACTAAGCCGCGAGATCTGTCCGGCGTAGCCGTCCATGGGCTGGCACAGGATTTCCAGCGCGTCAAACGAATACGTGCCTGCGCTGGAAAAACGGATCGTTACAGAAGTTACCGCCTCTTTGTCATAACCAAAACATACGGTAAAATCGTGCCGGTTATTATAGCGGCGCGGATCGTTCGCATTATAGTAGGTTAGTTTTTTCGCAAAGCCGTTGGATGCGGTCAGCTTTAGGTCAGCCATTGTCTCGGCGGGATTAGCGGAAACAAAATCAAACCCCTGCAGTGACAGGTAGGTTTCGCTGTCCGGCTCCGCGTAAAATTGGATGGTTGCGGATGTAAAATCCGAACGAACCGTAAAGCGGTTGTCTTTTAGGGATACATCTTTATGGCAGACGATCCGATAGGGGGCTTTTTTGTCCGTAAACCGGGGCGCCGCCTGTTTGAAATTTTTCAGGCTTTGGCCGGCGGCAGGATCCGGGTCTAAGAGCGCCGCCTGCAGCATAGCGGACTGTTTTTTCAACGGCGGCAGCGTGTCCCAGGTTTGTCTGGCCAGATAGTTGTCATACGTATAAGCGATGGGCAGCACATAGTCATTCCGATAAATATGGTAAGCAGGCGCATGCGCAATCCGTATCGTATCCAGGTCGGAAAAACCATAAGGCGCCCTGGCGGCATCTTTGGCCGGGGACGCGTAATAACGGACGCCTGCCAGTGAAAGCAGCGCGGCCCGATCGTCGTATCCCATATAGTTGTACTGGATATATTCCCGCATAGCAAGTGCGTCTCTAAAATCGGATACCGCGGCATTGGACAGCGACCAGTAATAGCGCGTTGAGGAAAGGGCGGCAATCAGTCCGGCATTGCTGGTCAGGCTGCGGCCGGAGTAACGGTAAAATCCGTTATAACCGTCGTCGTCGGCCGCTTTTTTGATTGCGGCGGTTTCATTTGCATATAAATGGTTGTTTAAATCCTCTGTTTTTACATGCTCCGATACATAGTCGTCGACGTGGTATTTCAGGTAGCTGTTGCAAAAAACGCTAAACAGCACAAAAGCAAACACAATCTGCTTTCTGCGCATATAGGAAAAAAGCGGTTTTCCATCTACCATTCCCGGATAAAGGATCCATATGAGCAAAAGGGTCATGGCAGGGAACAAGGCGGCCCGTACCGGATGCGGGTGACCGGGCAGCAGGCACAGGGCCAGTTCGATCCCGGCTGCCGCAAATAAAAACAGGCATTCTTTTCGTGTTAACGCAAGCATCGGTTCCCACAGGACAGTTAACGTATAGGCAGCGGCCAGGGCCAGGGCAAACGAGTAACGGTTACCGATTAAGGAGCAGGCGCTTAAAAATTTTCCCGGGATCGGCAGCAGCGCCGCAATTAGGCATAGGATTGTCACACAAAACAAAAAACCATGCTGCCTGCGTCTTTGTACCAGCATACATACGGCAGGAAAGACAGGGATGGAAAATCCCATACAGAGCCAGTTTGCCGAATCAGGGGTAAAAAACAGCGCGGGCAGTTTGCGGTAATAACTCCATGGGTAAAATAACGGCCAGTTTCCGTTTACGGACATACGCGCGTCCGATAAAAAAGCATACAATACAGGCAGCAGTATAACAGCCGCGGCCATCACGCCGGCAAAACTGTAAGCTGTGATCGATAAAAGCATGCGAAACAGCGTCCGCGGATCTTTGCGAAAACGAAACAACAGCCGCGCGATTACATAAATAACCGTCAGCATAACTAGAATATAAAAGAAATAAAAGTTGCTGACCGCGGAAAGGAACACAGCGCCGATCAGCAAATAAGGCCGTTTCTGATCCAGGACCTTTTCTACGCCCAAAATAAGCAGCGGCAGATAGATCATAGGATTTAAAAAATAAGGATGCTTCGCGGCATTTAACAGCGCCCAGTAACAAAATACATAAGTCAATGCGCCCGCCAGTACGCCGGATCTGCTTTTTTGCCCGGTATGCAGGCAGAGGCAGGAAAAAGCCGTGCCAGCCAGATAGAGCCGGACAACCATCATAGCGTTATAAAACAGGCCCATATAGGCAGTCGGCACAAAGACAGACAATGCCGCAAAAGGGTCTCCGATCACGTAATAATGCAGGGTGCCAAGCACATCATTTCCCTCACCGAGGGCAAATTCCCAGTTTGGAATCACCAGGCGGTGGTTTGTTAGAAGCTCGACGGCAATGGAACGCAGATAACGCCCATAATAGACCAGGGCTTTAAAATGCTGGTTTTCTCCGTCTGTTTTCCATACAAGAGTCGTGTCCGCGGACAGAAACCAGTAAAATACGACAAGGCAGGCAGCACAAAAACAAAGTGTATAATACGGATAATAACGGTTTTTACTTGCAGGTTTCATTTTTACGGTTCCCTTTCTGTTTTTCTATCTTAATCAGTGTAGGCAAAACCGCTGCATTTTATTATGGTTTTTGTATCATTTGTGATTTAAGCGCCAAGATCGGGACGGATTCGCCAAAAACGTGTTTGCTGTTTTTTCGCATGTGCTTATTATAGCAGAATCATGTGCAAATGCAAGCCCTGCGTCCCGCATCCGGGTGTCCCCGCAGGCCCTGGCCAGTCAAAGAAAAAAGGTATATGTGGAAATTGCCAAGGGAGCTACAAATTTTTTATATTCTCGATATTATAACTTGACAATATATATTATATGAAATATAATATAAGCATATCAGATATATATTTAAGATTGAAATATATTTTAAAATGGTATAACAACAAAAAGAAAGGAGCAAAGCATGACTTATCCGCTAAATCCACCGCTTATGGAACTGTTTGTTTTATCGCTGATCCTGCGGGAAGACAGCTATGGGTACCAGATCAGCCAGCAGATGAAACGGGTTTCGCAAATGAAAGATTCTACGCTGTATCCGGTTTTGCGC
The DNA here is from genome assembly GCA_910586045.1 of uncultured Eubacterium sp. GTDB lineage: Bacteria > Bacillota > Clostridia > Lachnospirales > Lachnospiraceae > Eubacterium_J. Next base: position 9,417 of record CAJUIH010000017.1, on the reverse strand, counting down.
AGGCTGTCCGAGCAGCAGTGCGTCAATGCGTATGACCAGCCGTATCAGGGCAGAAACCGCAAATATTATCAGATCACAGAAAAAGGAAAAGCATACCAGGAGCAGTTGGAACAGGAATGGAACACTTATACCGCGGCGGTTCGTGAAATTTTGGATTGCAGCCGTGATGCGGCAGAGGGAGGAAAGGAGGAAAAAAATGAATAAGCAGGAGTATATGCGCCAGCTCAAAGAAAAATTAAAGCGTCTTCCAAAAGAGGATTTTATGCACGCAGTTGATTATTATGAAGAATATTTTGCGGATGCGGGTCCGGAAAATGAACAAAAAGCGATCGAAGACCTCGGCAGCCCGCAGGAAGCGGCAGAGCAGATTATAAGGGATATGGCGCTGCATTATTCCGAAGAGCCGATCAAGGATGTGCGCAGGGGGATGAATGCGCTATGGGTGGCGGTACTTGCTTTATGCGCGGCTCCGATCGCGCTTCCGCTGCTGTTTGCGGGTATCATCCTGCTTGGCAGTGTGGTCATTGTAATCGGGGCGCTGCTGGTTTCCTTTATTTTGGTGGCGGCCTGTATGGTCATTGTCGGGCCGCTTACGGTCTTAGCGGGGTTTACGGTGCTTCCAAAAAGCATGGCGGTGTTTCTGACCTGCACAGGCATGGGGTTGTTTTCTATTGGAAGCGGCGCTGCGTTTACGGCGCTTGGCTGCCGGCTGTTCCGCCGTTTTCTGGCATGGACGCTGCGGTTATTTGCCGGAATGATTCGAAAAGGAGGAAGAAAACATGCGGAATCATAAATTTATCATTGCCTGTGCGGTTTTAACCGGGGCAGGGTTTTTGCTTGCGGCAGCGGGGATTGCGGCCGGAGGGCTTGTAACAGGCGTTTCATTAAATGCTACAGGATTTCATGTTTATGCGCCGCGGCTTTTGGAAAAAGACGAAAAGGCACTCTATACGCAAGAGGAAGTGCAGACCGAGCCGTTTCAGCGCATGCAGGTCAGCACGGAATACGCGGATATTTATTTGCAGTCTTCGGACACGGATGAATACCGTATTTCCTATTGTGTCGGGACAGAAACAGGGATCCGTTATGAAGTAAAAGACCAGACGTTATTGGTGCAGCAGGGAAACGGCGCGGCCCTTTCCTCGTCCTGGTTTCAGAATTTTTCTTGGTTTACCTTTGGAAGCAACTCTTTGGTGCAGTTGGGGGCGGATCAGAAAAAGGAATTTATTATGATTCAGGTGCCGAAAAAAGAACTGGCAGAGATTGTTCTGCGCACGGAAAGCGGAAATGTGTCATGTGAACACATGCAGGCAGGCGGCCTTGCGATGGAAGCGGAATATGGCAATGTGAGTTTCAAGGATCTGCAGACAGGGGATCTAAAAATAGATATGGAATCCGGAAATTTGTGGATGGAACAGGTGCGCGGCCGTAGCTGCAGCCTGTCTAATGAAGACGGCGACCTTACGATCAACGGGCTAAAACTGGACGGGGATCTGCGCATGGATCTCGACACCGGAAATATCCAGCTACAAGGCAGCAGCCTGCGGGATTTACAGCTTGACGGCTCTTACAGTTTTACCAGTATCCGCCAGTGTACCCTGCGCGATATGACGCTGTACTTGGAAAGCGAAAACTGTATACTGGAAGAAACATCGTTTGAAAACTGCGATATAAAATCCGAATACGGAGATGTCAGCATGGAACTGAAAGAACCGTTGCAGTCGTATGGATACCAGTTGGAAACGGAGTACGGAGAGATTACCGTGGATGGAAGAAAGCTGGGAGAAATGTATGAAACGCTGGACGCGGATACAAAAAGAAAGATCCGCGTGCAGTGTGAGTCAGGGGATATTAGAATCGAAGAGTCCAGATAGCGCAAAATACCCCAAACACAACGCAGGATGAAAGGAACCCGAACAAAAACACGTTTTATTTGCTTAATTAACGCTTGCAAATGGGCAAGGTATCATTTATAATCAGATGAGAGACAGTTAATGAACCATTGGCTATCCCCTGCCGCAGGAGATAGCCGTTTTGCTTTTTATGACGTTGTATTTATGATATTCCGATTGCCAGCGGCAATGAAATACCGTATAATAAAAGCAGTGGAAATTACCATTTCATAAAAACAATACAATTGGGAAGGGAAAACACAGTGAAACAATTTTTTGGAAAAAGCGCTTCCGGCGATTTAAGGGAAGCAGTGATCGGGCTGAATAACCCACAGCTTCTTATGCTGCTGTCAAACAGTGACCAGTTTGAGTCACATGTCAAAACATTGGAGGAACTTTACCCGGATGTGCCAAGTATGGGATGTATAGGGATGGCTTATGATACATCCGTTGTGGAAAAAGGGGTGGCTGTCGTAGCATTTTATGGCGGCGTTACGACGGCGGTCAATGTATTGGAACAGGTTGCGACCATGCCGGTCAAATATATCCACCGCCTGGAACGGGACGTAAGCGGCATCAATGGTTCCAGACAGGATACGGTCTGCATTGACTTTTGCACCGGAAACGACGCATGTGTACTGACGACGATTTACAGTGTATTAAAACAAAAGGGCATATCCCTCGTAGGCGGAACCGGGGACGGCGGAAAGGTTTCCGCAAACGGCAGGATTTATCAGGATGCGGCAGTATACGCCCTTGTAAAAAACCAGGGCGGAAAGGTAAAGGCATATAAAGAAAATATTTATAGTCCGTTGGGCCAGCACCGTTTTATTGCGTCAAAGACAGACCGGGCAAACTATAAGATCGGGGAATTAAACGGAAAACCGGCCAAACAGGTATATCAGGATATTTTACATATTACGGAAAACGAAATTCAGACACAGACATTTAAAAATCCGTTTGGAAAAATAAACGGAGATGAAACATGCATCATTTCCATTAAGGAAGTAAACGGCAATGCGCTGACCTGTTTTCGCCAGGTCAATGATTCGGACGTGCTGATTTTGCTGCAGTTAGGGGATTATAAGGCAACTGTAAAACGGACGATCCGGGCGATCCGCAATGATTTTCCAAGGATTTCCGGCGTTTTTTCCATCAATTGCCTGTTCCGGTATCTGCTGTTTAATGAAAACCACTATTTGCAGGATTATCTGCAGGAGATGAGCCTGCTTGGCAGCCATGTGGGGCTTGTAGGCTATGGGGAGCATTATAATAATCAGTTTGTAAACCAGTCCATGACTTGTGTGGTATTTGAGTAATATAGCATCCGCTGTATTCCGCCGCGGCCTGGACCGACGGCGGCAGTTTTTGCAAAGAGAAAGGAGCCGTATGCTGTTTCGAAAGAATAAAGAGAATCAAGGGATCAAAAAGCAGTCCAAAAACGGGCTGCAGGCAGAAAGCCTGTATCCGGTGCTGCATGTGACCGGTTGTGTCAAAGATTACCAAAAAGAAATCGTGGAAAAAGAAGTTGCGTCCCTGCAGCAGTTAAATATGGTCAGCGATTCGTTTCATGATGTGATTGCCGAGGCAGGGGATTTTAGGCAGAAGCTGGATGATTTTGAACAGACATTTTCCAATATCAACGAGGTATCCGGGCAGTTTGCCGATGTAAAAGAAGAGATCGGCCAGTCAGTGGTTACCGCGCAGAATGAAGTAGAAGATCTGAAAGAACATTCCGTACAGGTGGAAAAATGCTTTTCCGACATGGAAAGTACATTTGATTCTTTCCTGGCTTCCTTAAAAAAGATCAAGTCCTGCACAAACGAAATCGTAACGATTGCGGGGCAGACCAACATTCTTGCGCTGAATGCCTCGATCGAAGCGTCTCGTGCGGGGGAGCAGGGACGAGGGTTCGCGATTGTGGCGCAGGAAGTAAAAAATCTTGCCGATGAGATCAAAGGGCTGGTGGAAGCGGTCGACGCGAGCATCAATGATGTGGAGCAGGGCACCAATGAACTGCACGAGAGCATCCGCACATCCGAAGAAGCACTGGAACAAAGCATCAGTAAGGCGAATGATACTTATGAAATGTTTCATGCGATCACGCAGGCCGCAGATGGGGCAAGGTCCGTCCAGGAGCAGATTGCCAGCGCAATAGAAGACTCCAAGCACGCTTTAAGGGAGGTATGCGGCTTTTTTGACCAGACACAGCGCAGTTACCAGGAAGTGGTAAAGCATATTAACGAGGCAAGCAAGCTGGGTACGACAAAAAGCACGATGTTTGAAGATGTAGACAATATGCTTTCACAGATCCCGCCGATGATTGAAGAAATTGCGGACGTCCATAAAGCCTGATTAGATGTGAAAGGTAATAAAATAGTAACAATTTGATAATTTTATGGTAAAAAGTATTGAAATGGAAAATATCTTATGTTACAATAACAAAAGTTTAGGACATACACTTTTGCCGAGGCGAAACAATGCCGGTTGTCCAGTATTCATAAGGTGGAGGTACCAATTGTGGTCAAAGTTATTTTAGAGATCTTATTTATTGTAGTATGTATCGCGTTAACAGTTATTATTTTGATGCAGGAAGGTAAGTCGGCGGGATTGGGCGCAATCGCCGGTGCGGCAGATACTTACTGGGGCAAAAACAAAGGCCGTTCTATGGAAGGAATGCTGGTGAAGTTAACGAGGGCGCTCGTTGTGCTGTTTATCGTAATCTCAGCAGTCCTGAATATCGGAAGCTTTCAATAACGAATGAAACTGTCGCGGGGAGCGGCAGTTTTTTTACATTCTGCCGTGAAATCAAAGAAAGAAACGGAGGAAGTGCATATGGATCAAAAATTACTGGAAGACAGAAAAAAAATGATATATGAGTTTATGTGCGACGAACTGTACGTTCCAATGAAAGCGAAAGAGCTGGCAATGGTATTGCAGGTTCCAAGAAGCCAGCGTGCGCAGTTGCAGGAAGTCTTGGACGCGCTTGTGGAAGAATGCCGCATTGAGGTGTCAAAGAGGGGAAAATATACGAAAGCGCATGGAAATGTTTTGTTTGGAACTTTTTGCGCGCACGCAAAAGGATTTGGATTTGTAACCGTAGAAGGGTTTGCGCAGGATTTTTTCATCGCGGCGGAAAACCGGGGCGGCGCCGTGCATATGGACCAGGTGCAGATCCAGCCGCTTACCAAACCGGACCCTGCGGGCGATGGACAGGCGGACAGTTCGGGAAAAACAAGGACAGAAGCAAAGATTGTAAAAATTGTGTCCCATGGGTTAAAGGAACTGGTCGGGACTTACGAAAGCAGCCAGAATTTCGGCTTTGTCATACCGGACAACCAGAAATTCGGGCAGGACATTTTTATTGCGAAAGAACATGCGGCCGGCGCGGTGGACGGGCACAAGGTCGTTGTACAGCTTTTACATTATGGAGAAAAAGGGAAAAATCCGGAAGGGAAAATTGTAGAAATCCTGGGCCATATCAATGATCCGGGAACGGATATCCTCTCGATCGTAAAAGATTTTGAACTCCCGGTCACGTTTTCCGAAAAAATTCTGCGCCAGGCCGACAATGTTTCCAAACCAGTGAGTGAAGCGGATATGCAGGGGCGCAAGGATCTTAGGGATTGGCAGATGGTGACGATCGACGGTGAGGATGCAAAGGATTTAGACGATGCGGTCTCCTGTGTGATGGAAGGGGAATATTACCGCTTAGGCGTGCACATTGCGGATGTGGCAAATTATGTACAGGAGCATTCCGCGCTGGATACCGAGGCGTTTCAACGCGGGACAAGCGTTTACCTGGTTGACCGTGTGATCCCGATGCTGCCGCACAAGCTTTCCAACGGCATCTGCAGCCTGAACGCGGGCGAAGACCGTTTGGCATTAAGCTGCATTATGCTGATTGACTCAAAAGGAAAGGTGGTCGACCATGAGATTGCGGAAACGGTCATTCGGGTAGACCGCAGGATGAGCTATACCGCGGTCAAACAGATACTGGAGCGGACAGATGAGGCGCTGAGCAGGGAATACGCGGATCTTGTGCCGATGTTTTTTCGGATGAAAGAACTGGCGGCGCTGCTGCGCGGCAAACGGATGCGGCGCGGTTCGATTGATTTTGATTTTCCGGAAACCAAAATCATACTGGATGAAACAGGAAAACCGCTGGACATCCAGCCATATGAACGTAATGTTGCGACGGATTTAATCGAAGATTTTATGCTGATCGCGAATGAAACCGTAGCGCAGGATTATTTCTGGCAGGAAATGCCGTTTTTATACCGTTCGCACGAAGTACCGGACGCAGAGCGTATCAAAAAACTGGCGGCGTTTATCGGCAATTTCGGCCTGACGATCCGCGGTATGCATGAGGATATCCATCCAAAGGAGCTGCAAAAGCTATTAGGAAAGATCGCGGGCACCAAACAGGAGGCCATGATCAGCCGCCTGACGCTGCGTTCCATGAAACAGGCAAAATATACGGTGGACTGTCTGGGGCATTTCGGCCTTGCGACGCAGTATTACTGCCATTTTACATCTCCGATCCGCCGTTACCCGGACTTGCAGATCCACCGGATTATCAAGGATAACCTGCGCGGACGTATGAATGAAAAGCGCAAAGAGCATTACGATAAAATTCTGCCGGAAGCCGCGAAACATTCCAGCGAAATGGAACGGCGCGCGGACGAGGCAGAACGGGAAACAGACAAGTTAAAAAAAGTAGAGTACATGCAGGAACGGATCGGGGAAACCTTTGCGGGCGTGATTTCCAGTATTACCTCCTGGGGCATGTATGTGGAGCTGCCAAATACGATCGAGGGGATGGTGCATGTCACCGCTATGGAAGACGACTATTACCATTATGACGAATCCACCTATGAAATGGTCGGGGAACGAACGAAAAAACGCTACAAGCTCGGGGAAAGCGTGCAGGTGGTTTGTACGGCGGCGGACAAATTTATGCGGACGATTGATTTCGCGCTAAAAATGGAGGAGGCAGAAAATGGGCAAGGAAAAAACGGGCGGGAAGCTGATTGCGAGTAATAAAAAGGCCAGGCACGATTATTTTCTCGAAGAACTGTATGAGTGCGGGATCAGCCTGCACGGAACGGAAGTGAAGTCGCTGCGGATGGGCAAATGCAGCATCAAGGAATCCTTTGTCCGGATTGACAACGACGAGGTTGTGATCTATGGGATGCATATCAGTCCCTATGAAAAGGGGAATATCTTTAACAGAGATCCGCTGCGGCCGAAAAAGCTTCTGATGCATAAGCGCGAGATCCGAAAGCTGCAGGGGCAGATCAAGGAAAAAGGATACACGCTCGTCCCAGTGCAAGTGTATTTCAAAGGAGGCCTAGTGAAAGTGCAGATCGCGCTGGCGAGGGGGAAGAAACTGTACGATAAGCGGCAGGATATCGCGAAAAAAGACCAGCGCAGGGAAGCGGAACGGGAGTTTAAGGTGCGCGGGCTGTAAGGGTACATTACCATTGCGCTGCATTGTTTTGTAAACAAGAAAAGGGAACGGTATGGAAAGCAGCAATTTTGAAAATGATGTGAAAGATCGATGGGGCGGCAGGCCTTATTATGCCCTGGACGCCTGGCTGAAATACAAATTTGGCACAAAAGTGTACAAGCTTTCCCTGGATGCGGGCATGACGTGTCCAAACCGGGATGGTACCAAAGGCCGGGGCGGTTGTATTTTTTGCAGTGCGGGCGGTTCCGGGGAATTTGCGGCGGGCGGTATGGGCGGGGACGGCGGTTTTTGTCCGACGGGCATCGCCCGCCAGATTGCCGCGGCAAAAGAGAGGGTTATTAAAAAAATGCCGTCCGGTGGACAATATATTGCCTATTTCCAGTCTTATACGAATACGTACGCAGATGTTTCCAGGCTGCGTGCGCTTTTTACAGAGGCGCTTATGCAGCCGGACATCGCCGCGCTTTCAATTGCGACGCGCCCGGACTGCCTGGAACCGGAAAAAATTCAATTATTGGCGCAGTTAAACAAGTATAAGCCGGTGTGGGTGGAACTCGGGCTTCAGACTATCCATGCGCGGACGGCGGCATGGATGCGGCGCGGTTATCCGCTGTCTTGTTTTGAAGAAACGGCCAGGCGGCTGAAAGAAGCGGGGCTGACGGTGGTGGTGCATTTGATTTTGGGGCTGCCTGGGGAATCGAGGGAGCAGATGCTGCAGTCGGTCGATTATCTGGCGCAGTTTACGCCTGCGGTTGACGGGGTAAAGCTGCAGTTGCTTCATATTTTAAAGGGGACGGATCTGGCTGCTTTGTATGCTGCAGAGCCGTTTTCGCTTTTTTCTATGGAGGAATATGTGGATTTTGTGATCACCTGTCTGGAACATCTGCCGCCGTCTATGGTCATCCACCGTCTGACTGGCGACGGGCCGAAAAAACTGTTGCTCGCGCCGGCATGGAGCGCGGATAAAAAACGGGTGTTAAATACATTTGCGCGGCAGTTTCGTGTACGCGGCACCTGGCAGGGGGCGGCATATCATAAAGTACGCGGTTTTTAAGTATACGTTTTCGCTATGCTTCTGTATTATAGATAAGTATTTGCGGTTAAAAGAGAAAAAAGGTATGATAAGAAACAGAAAAAGGCAAATTGCCGCGTGCGCCGCTGCTTTCCGCGGTTTGTGACCTGCCTGAAAGCGGCGGCATGGATGCGGCGTATTGGGAATGGAGGAAACCGGAAGATGAAATTAATAGAAAATCAGACGTTTGACAGGGAACGGGCGCTGTATGGGGAAGAAGATCTGCTGGTAAGGAACTGTTCGTTTGACGGGCCGGAGGACGGTGAGAGCGCGTTTAAGGAAGGGGCACGTCTTGCGGCAGAACATTGCTTTTTTAACTTGCGTTACCCGTTTTGGCATGACAGGGGACTAAAAATTACAGATTCAGAAATGACGCAGATGTGCCGGGCTGCCTTATGGTACAGCACGCAGGTGGAGATTTCGGATACAAAACTGCATGGGATCAAGGCGCTTAGGGAATGCAGCGATGTGAACATCCGAAACTGTGACATTGTATCACCGGAATTTGGCTGGTCTGTGCGCGGGATCCGCATGAAAGATACCGTAGCGGTCAGTGAATATTTTATGATGCGTACGCGGGATTTGGAGTTTACAGGCGTAAACCTGAAAGGAAAATATTCCTTTCAGTACATCCAAGACGCGGTATTTGAAAACTGTGTCTTTGATACAAAAGACGCGTTCTGGCATGGGAAAAACGTCACGGTTCGAAACAGCGTGGTCAAAGGGGAATATCTGGGATGGTACGCGGACGGCCTGACGCTGGCGGGCTGTAAGATCATAGGGACGCAGCCTTTGTGTTATTGCAAAAATCTGAAACTGATCGATTGTGAGATGATCGCAACCGACCTTGCTTTTGAAAAATCCCAGGTCGAGGCGGTTATTACGACAAAAGTAGACAGCATTAAAAATCCGCTGTCCGGGCGGATCCAGGTGCCGGAAGTGGGTGAACTGATTATGGACGACTCGTGCGCGCAAGGCGA